>NZ_JBFALK010000019.1:0-203440 GCF_040656155.1 Microtetraspora glauca | reverse complement strand
CCACTCCGCGTTGGTTAAGTCTCCTCGGCCACCCATGCCACCCAGGGTGAAGACGACACCGTGATCACGTCAGGAGATCCGAGAAACAGGACCTAGGCGGGGTCGAACTCCGGTCGGCGATCGATACGCGCGCGGTCGGCCTCGGACCCGAAGTGGTAGTCGATCTTCCGGGTGGCCTCCGCCCGCTCCCGCATCGTCCGCACGGGCGCCAGCGTGCCGACCACGAACGCATCGTGCCAGCGTTCGACGGCGCGCCGCCACAGCTCCGCCGGGGAGTCCGACAGCACGTTGCCGACCGTCCCCTCGTAGGCCGCCATCGCCCGCACGGCTCCAGGCGCTCACTCCCATGCGCCTCAACGACCCCGACGCGGTCAGGCAGTTGCGGGAGACGGGGTCGGTCCACCGGATCAACGCGGCGGGCGTGGAGCCGCGCCCGGGTCGCGCGGTCATTCCCCACCCGCGCGGAAACGCACCGTCAGCATCCGTGACGGTCAGTGATCCGATCCGGTCACCGATCCTTCACCCTGGCCGACGGTACGTCGCGGGGAGCGCGGCGCGGGTTTCGTCGACCAGGGCCTGCGCCCCGGCCACCGCCGCCGCCAGCGACTCCGCCGTACCGCCGAGTGCTCCCAGCAGGCCGCGAGCGCGCCGGCCGAAGCCTTCCGGCGCGCCGGGCAGCGCCTCCGCGACGGCCAGCGCGCCCTTCTCGTTGAGGCACCATCGCCTGTTCGCCGCGAAAAGCGCCTGCACCAGTACGCCGAAGGCCCGTGACAGGCACAACGCGACATAGAGCGTGTCCGCGCGCGCCGCGCCCTTGGCCGCGATGCCGACCAGGAACGTCGCCTCAAAGGCCCCCGCCACCAGCGCCTCCCGCAGCGGCTCGGGATAGGTCGCGGCCCGGCGCCGCAGGCGATCCAGCTCGCCGGACGGATCGGCCAGAACCTGGCCGAGGGCCACCTCGCCCACGTAACAGGGCGACCAGAACCCGAGCGGATGGCCTGCCTGGACGCCCACCTCATATCGGCCGTCGCGACAGTCCGCCCAGACCTGCTCCACCCGGTCCAGATCCCGCAGGATCCAGTCCACCGCCACGCCATCGACCCTCAGCCACGCGCCGCCGTTCACCCACGGTCCCCAGCCGCCCGGCCCGGCCACCTCGACCTCCGGTCCGGCCAGTGCCCGCAACGCGCCCAGATCGATGTCGCCCCGGTAATAGACGCCGAGATCCCAATCCGATTCCGGCCGGTGCTCTCCACGCGCCCGGCTGCCGCCGAGCATCACCCCCGTCACCCCCGGCACCTCGACCAGGCGGTGGGCCATGTCCTCGATAGTCGCTCGCATCGGGTGAGTCTGGCACCCCACCGACGTGCCGGACCAGCCGTTTTGCGCCTCCTGCGGCCGGCAGCCGGGACTCGCCGCTCCCCCACGTCGTGATCTGGCACCACAGGACCTCGCTGTCGGGATCCATCCGATCGACGGCGAGGGCCGGCGGACGCGGCCGGGCAGGGGAATCGCGGCGGCCGTCTACTGCGCGGGCGCGCCCGCCCACAGCGCCAGGGCGTCGGCGAGACCGGAGACGTCGGCGGCGGAACCGGCCCAGCAGACATAACCGTCGGGCCGTACCAGCACCGCGTCCGCACCGAGCTCGCCCTTCACGTGCACCCGGCCGATCCGGGCCGACCACGGCTCGGCGGCCTCGGCGAACGCGGCCTCGTCGGCGGTGGTAAGCAGCAGGCCGCGGCCGTCGCGCAGCAGCCGCGCCACACGGTCGGGCCCGGACGGCGTCACCAGGTCGAGATCGGGGAGGTGGCGCCCCAGCAGCGGGTGGGGACGGCCGGGCAGGTCGTAGCGGATGTTCAGCCCTGAGATCATCCCGGCGACGATCCGGTTGGCCTCCGGCACCCGCACGAGTTCCTCGACGATGTCGCGCAGGGCCAGGTTCTCCTCGTCGTGGACGAGCAGGACTGCCTGGGCGCGGGTGTTGGCGAGGACGCGCGCGGCGACCGGATGCCGTTCGGCGTGGTAGGTGTCGAGCAGCCGCTCGTGCGCCCACCCGCCGATCTCCGCCGCGAGCTTCCACCCCAGGTTGAACGCGTCCTGCAGGCCGAGGTTGAGCCCCTGCCCGCCCGCGGGCGAGTGGATGTGCGCGGCGTCTCCGGCGAGCAGGATCCGCCCGTGGCGGTACCGCTCGATCTGCCGCGAGGCGTCGGTGAACCGGGAGGCCCATCGGATGCCCGTGAGCTGAACCCCCGGACCGAACTCGTTGTGCAGGGCCCGCTGCACCTCCCCCTCGGTGATCGGGGTGTCGCGGGAGAGCCCCTGCTGCTCGGCCCCGTAGAACAGGAACCGGTGGACGCCGTCACCGATGGGAGCGATGTAGCCCTTGCCAGTCTTGTTCGGCGTCATGACGGGCAGGGTCCAGGTCTCCGGCACGGCGCCGTCCGGGTCGGAGATCGTGATGTCGGCGACCACCGAGGACAGCTTCCCGTCCAGGCCCGGAAAGCCGATGCCCAGCAGCTCGCGGACGGTGCTGCGCCCGCCGTCGC
Source organism: Microtetraspora glauca (assembly GCF_040656155.1). NCBI lineage: Bacteria > Bacillati > Actinomycetota > Actinomycetes > Streptosporangiales > Streptosporangiaceae > Microtetraspora > Microtetraspora glauca. The sequence continues at coordinate 200,894 of NZ_JBFALK010000019.1, read as the reverse complement.
AGCCCACCAGGAAACGGGCCGTGAGCCGTGACTCGCCCCCGGGCCCGAGCAGAGTCGCCTCGACCCCGTCGGCATCCTGCGACAGCGCGGTCACCTCGTGCCCGCGCAGGACCTGCACGCCCAGCTCGCCGAGCCGTTCCTCGAGCAGCGCCTCGACGCGCCCTTGGGGGATGCCGATCGAGTACGGGTGCCGGGTGTCCCAGGCGGTGTAGTCCAGCCGAAGCCCGGCGAAGTGCCCACCGGCCACCCGCTGGATCGCCCGGTCCATGAGGGGCTCCAGGAGGCCTCGCAGTTCGAGCGCCTCCGCGGAGCGGGGCTGGATGCCGAGAGCCTTGGACTGCCCGCTGCGCCGCGTCAGCCGTTCGACGACCACGGCGCGCACTCCGGCGAGACCCAGCTCGGCGGCGAGCATGAGCCCGGTCGGCCCGGCTCCGACGACGATCACATCGATGTTCATCATGGATGCTCCGTTCGGCAGGGGCCGGCGATGAGGTCGCCGGCCGCTGCGCAGACGGTAGATCGGGGGGTGCCGGTTTCCGCAACGATACGTGCCTACGATGGACCGGTGACCCGGCCCCTGGATCCCGACATGTTCGCGGGATGCGCCCCTGGCAGGCCGCCGATCCAGATCGGCGGCAAATGGACCGTGAAGATCATCATTTGTCTCGCCGACGGCCCTCGGCGCTTCTCGGAGCTCCTGGTGCCGTTGCGCCGCATCACGCCGAAGACGCTGGCCGCATCGCTGCGCTCGATGGAGCGTGACGGCCTGGTCTCCCGCACCGCGTACGCCGAGAACCCGCCCCGCGTGGAGTACGCGCTCACCTCCCTCGGCCGCACGCTGTTCGACCCCCTGGCCGCCGCCTGCATGTGGACCAGCACGCACCTGCCCGACCTGCTCGCCGCACGCGCGGCCCACGACGCCGGCGCCGCGCTCTCCTGACCCCTGTACCGCGCGCCAGAACTCGCGCGTGCGGCGTGGACCGCGGGGCACTAGCCCTTCACGTTCGCGTCCAGCCAGGAGGTGATCAGGCGGGCCGTCTTGTGCGAGTCACGATCCATCATGATCATGTGGGAGTTGCCGCGCCGGCCCTCGGCCGGCAGGTCGATCCAGGTCGATCGTCCACCGGCCCTTCGCAGGGCGTCGTGGAAGCGCCTGGTGGAGGTGTACAGCTCGGTCCACGAGCTGTCCGAGTCGAGGTGGTCGCCCCAGACGATGAGATGCGGGATCCGGCGGAGCCGGTCGAGGTCCACGGTGGACGGGTCGGGAGCGCCTGACGGCTCGATCGCGATGTGAGCGCGGACGTGGTCGGGGGCGGCGACGGTCGCGGCGAAGCCGAGCGGCCCGGCGGCGCTGTGGGTGAGGATCACGTTCGGCCCGACCTTGGCGACCAGCGCGTCGTAGCCGGCCTGGGTGGACCGGTCGTAGGCGCGGAAGCGCGGCACCACCTGCTTGACGAACTCGTCGAACGCGGCGACGGGGAACCGCGTGTCGGGGTACGGCCGGCGCTTGGCCGGGTCGGTGGCGTACGAGCCCGGGGGGCCGATGCGGAACAGCTCCCAGAGCTCCTGCTTGGTGCGGAACAGCGGCTCTGACGGGGTGACCTCCGGATAGCGCTGCCACGAGGCGCGGCCACCGGCGAACCCGTCGGCCAGGTAGACGTCATGGCCGGCGGCGAGAAAGTGCTGCTGCCATCCCTGCCGCCCGTCCGGCGTGGTTTCGAAGGAGGCCCCCGTCAGGCCGCCGCCGTGCCACATGAGCAGCGGCGGCGAACTGCGGGGGCGGGCGAGCCGCACGTACTGTACGTACACCTGGCCGGTTTCGAAGTCCCCGTTGGGGTTCACGCGCACCGGCGTCTGCCCCTTGGCGGCGTACGCGTCCCGGGACTCCACATCGTGCAGGGTGATCGATTCTCCACCGGCGTAGAAGCTGCCCACTTCGCGCACCCGGATGCCGTCGTCGTCCGCCAGGGACATTCCCCCGGCGGCGACGGCGATCACACCGGGCACGGAGCCCACCAGCAATTCGCGACGCTTCATTGTTGCCTTCCGATGACGAGCTGAGGGATCTCTGACAGGTCATGAACCAAGCACGTGCTGTACCCACGCGTCCCCGGCCGGCCGGTGCCTGCTGCGGTCGTGCAGGCGATCGGGGCGGCCCGCCCGCAGGAACTCGATCTCCGTCGGCGTGATCACGTACCCGGCCCAGTGCGGAGGAACCGGCACGGGCGTGCCCTCGGGCCAGCGGCGGGCGGCCGCGGCCAGGGCCGAATCCAGCACGCCCCGGTCCAGGATGGGCGAGGACTGGTGGCTCGCCCAGGCCCCGAGCTGGGCGGGCCGGGAACGGCGCCGGAACTCCCGTCCGGCCTCCTCCGCGCTCATGCGCGCCGCGTCGCCGCGTACCGTGACCTGGCGGCGCAGCGACATCCAGGTGAACATCACCGTCACCCGGGGACAGGCGGCGATGTCGCGCGCCTTCGGCGAGCGGCTGTCGGTGACGAAGCCGATCCGGCGGCTCTCCAGCAGCTTCACCGAGACGGTACGCAGGCTCGGCTCGCCGGCCGGGCTGACGGTGCTCAGCGCCATCAGCCCCGCCTGCGGGTCACCGGCTTCCCGCGCGGCCGCCTGCCATTCGAGCAGGACGGTCATCGGGTCGGAACAGGTCATCGGGTCGGTACGCGTCATCGGATGACATGCCCGTCGCGCGCCACCGCGTGGAGCCGGTCCAGCGCGGTGAGGTCGTCCACGGGATCGGCGTCGGCCGCGATGAAATCCGCCTGGTAACCGGGCGCGATCCGGCCGATCCGGTCTCCCATCCCGAGCGCGGCGGCCGCGCCGGTTGTCGCCGCGGCCAGGGCCTCCCGGTTCGTCATCCCGGCGCCCGCCATCAGCCGCAGTTCGCCGGGCAGCGCGTGAAACGGGGTGAACCGCCAGCCCGCGTCCGTGCCGCTCACCATGCGGACACCGCTCTCTACCAGGCGCCGGAAGTCGTCGAGGTCGTGCGGATGACGCCGTCGCCACAGTGTGCCGGCGTCCCCGGAGACGTCGGGCGGTGCGGCGAGGACGTGATGGCCCACGGACAGGGTCGGGCAGATGACGGCGCCGGCCTCCGCGAGCAGGTGCGCGACGGCCGGATCGAAGCCGCCGCCGTCCTCGCCGGCGGTACGGAACTTCCCGTGCTCGATCAGCGTGACGCCCGCCGCGACGGCGGTACGCATCGAGCCGGCGGACAGGCAGTGGACCTTCAGGGGGCGGCCGAGCGCCGCGGCGGTCTCGACCGCCACGCGCAGCGACTCCTCGGGGAAGCTCGGCTCCCACGCGGGCGCCCCGGGTGTGCCCCCGCCGGAGGCCATGACCTTGATGAAGTCGGCCCCGGCGAGGGCGAACCGCTCGGCCAGCTCTCGTACGGCCGCCGCGTCGCGCGCCTCACCACCGAAGCGCCAGGTGTGGCCGCGCGGCGTGGTGATCGGCGCCGCAGCCACGAGCGTCCGGGCGCAGTCGGGAAGGGCGGCGGTCCGGGCACGCACCGCGAACACGGCCTCCGGCGGGCCGCCGCAGTCCGCGACGGTGGTGATACCCGCGCGCAGCGCGGTCCGGGCGTTCTCGACGCCCAGTTCCACGCGCTCGGAGTCGGTACGGGCCGCGGCGACGTCCTCGCCGGTCCCGTCGCCTGACTCGGTCAGGTGGACGTGGGAGTCCACCAGCCCCGGGAGCACCACCGCCCGGCCCAAATCCAGGGCGGGGCGGGCGTCGGGCCACTCCGCCGGCCGGGTACGGCCCGGTGCGATCTCCTCGAAGCGGCCGTCCCTGATGAGCAGCCACGCGGGGCCGAGGTCACGCGCCCACGGATCCACACGCAGCCGTCCCGCGTACACCACCAGTTCGTTCCGCAGCCGGTTCATGGCCCTCCGCCTCGGTCGCCGCCGTCACCAGGTGTTCAGCGCGCCGGCTGCCACAGCACCTCGGGCGTCTTCGCGGTCGCGGCGACGTCGTCCCGGTGCACCAGGCCGCCCTTCATCACGAATCCCACCCGCTTGAGCGCCTCGATGTCCTGGAGGGGGTCGCCGTCGACGGCGACGAGGTCCGCGTGGGCGCCGGCGGCGAGGGTGCCGATCTGTCCCTCCTTACGCAGCACCTCGGCCGCCACCACGGTGGCCGACCTGATCGCGTCCAGCGGCTTCATGCCGTACTGCACCATCAGGCTGAACTCGTCCATCTGCTCGCCGTGGGGGAAGGAGCCGACATCGGTGCCGAACGCGATCTTGACGCCCAGTTCGAGCCCGCGCTTGAAGGCGCCCTCGTGCCGCTTGACGAAGCGCCGGTCGAACTCGGTGTGCTGGCGCTTGTAGTACGTGCCCATCGTCGGCACCCAGAAGGTACCGAACTCGAGCATGGCCTGGAGGTCCTCCTCGGTGAGCAGAGGGCCGTGCTCCAGCGTGCGGACACCGCCGCGGATCGCGGCCTGCGCGCCGTCCTTGCCGTAGGCGTGCGCCGCGACGTCGCGCCGGTACCGCTTGGCCTCGGCGACGACGGCGGCGATGTCCTCCACCGTGAACTGGTGCAGGGGCTCCAGTTCCTCCGGCTCGACGTCCTTGCGGGTGCTGGTCGCGTAGATCTTGACCCAGTCCGCGCCGATCTTGATCTGGCGGCGCACTTCCTTGATCAGCTCATCCCGGGTGTCCACCATGCCGGCCACGTCGGGGAGGTTGAGTTCCGGATTCACCTTGTCGTCGATGCGCATGTCGCCGCCGGTGATGGAGATGCCGTCGGAGGCGACGGCCATCCGCGGGCCGGGGATGATGCCGGCCTCGATCGCGTCCCGGAGCGCGGTGTCGCCGTGCCACACCTGCTCGTTGTCGGTGTCCCTGGCGCTGGTGAAGCCGATCTGCAGCGCGCGGTCGCACGCGGCGACGCCCTCGATCACCCGGTAGACCTGCGTCTTGAACAGGATCGCCGGCGGCCACACCTGGTCCTCGGGGCGCAGCAGCATGTGCGTGTGGCAGTCGACGAGGCCGGGCATCAGGGTCAGCCCGCCCACGTCGATGAGATCGGCATCGGCGGGCGGGTTGTCGACGACCGACACGATCCGGCCGTCGGCGATGACGACGCTCGCGTTCTCGTAGTACTCGCCGGTCGCGGGGTCCAGGACACGAGAGGCGCGTACGGCGAACTGGCGGTCGTTCAGGGGCTGATTCATGCGTTCCTCCAAAATTCTGTGTACAGAATACAGTAGCGGGTCAATCTCCCACGCGCACGGGGGCGGCGGTGGGGAAATGGCAGGCGGTCTGATGGCGGGCGGTCGCGCCCTCCACGAGCTCGGGCTCGTGCACGGCGCACACCTCCTCCGCCTTCCAGCAGCGGGTGCGGAACCGGCAACCACTGGGCGGCGCGGCGGGGCTGGGCGGATCGCCGTCGAGCATGATCACTTCCTGCTCACGGGCCATGTCGGGATCCGTGGGCGGCGCGGCGGACAGCAGCGCCTGCGTGTACGGGTGCCGCGGCTGTCCGTAGACCGCGTCCTCGGGACCGACCTCGATGACCTTCCCCAGGTACATCACGGCCACCCGGTGGCTGATCTGGCGGACGACGGTGAGATCGTGCGCGATGAACACGTACGACAGGTTCAGCCGTTCCTGCAGCTCGGCCAGAAGGTTGAGGACCTGCGCCTGGATGGAGACGTCCAGCGCGGAGACGGGTTCGTCGCAGACGACCACCTCGGGCCCCAGGGCGAGCGCGCGGGCGATGCCGATGCGCTGGCGTTGCCCGCCGGAGAACTCGTGCGGGTAGCGGTTCCCATGATCGGGATTGAGCCCGATCAGCTCGAAGAGCTCCCGGGTACGCCGCCGCCTTTCGGCCGGCGTCCCCTCACCGTGCACGACCAGCGGCTCGGCGACGATGTCGCCGACGGTCATCCGCGGGTCGAGGCTGGTGTACGGGTCCTGCAGGACGATCTGGATCTTGCGCCGCAGGGCTTTCAGCCCGGCGCGGCTGAGCCGGTGAATGTCCTCACCCCGGTACCGGATCGTCCCCGACGTGGGCCGGTCCAGGGCGACGAGCATCCGGCCGAGCGTGGACTTCCCGCAGCCGGACTCACCGACGAGGCCGAGCGTCTCCCGCTCGCCGAGCGTCAGGGACACCCCGTCCACGGCGTGTACCCGCGGCGCGGGGCCGAACGGCCACCGGCGTCCGGACGCGTAGTGGCGGGTGACGTCGGTGACCTCAAGAATGGGCTGTGAGCACATCAGCGATCACGTCCTTTCCCAGGTGGCAGGCGCTCCAGTGGCCCTGTGCGTGTTCCTTCAGCACCGGCTCCCGCTCCTCGCACACGGCTTCGGCGAGAGGGCATCGGAAGCGGAAGGGGCAGCCGGTGCTCTCCTTGCCGAGCACCGGCGGCTGACCGGGCAGAGCGGCGAGCCGGCCGGCCCGGCGATCCGCACGCGGAACCGCGTCGAGCAGCGCCTTCGTGTACGGGTGGGCGGGACGGCGGAAGATGTCGCGGACCACCCCGGTCTCCACCACGCGGCCGGCGTACATCACGGCCACCCGGTCGGCGATCGACGCGACCGCGCCGAAGTCGTGGGTGATGAGGACCAGTCCCATGCCGGACTCTTCCTGGAGCGCCTGGAGCAGCCGGAGAATCTGGACCTGGACGGTGGCGTCCAGCGCGGTCGTCGGCTCGTCGGCGATCAGCACGTCCGGCGACAGCGCGAGCGCCATCGCGATCACGGCGCGCTGCCGCATACCGCCGGAGAAGTGGTGCGGGTACTGCCGGTAACGCTGTTCGGCGTCCGGGATCCGTACCTGCCGCATCAGTTCGACCGTCCGGTCGCGGGCCTCCCGGCGGGAGAGGCCGAGGCGGGTCCGCAGGGTCTCTCCGATCTGCGGGCCCACGCGCAGGACGGGGTTCAGGGCGGACAGCGAATCCTGGAAGACCATGCCGACACCGCGCCCGCGGACCTCGCGCCTGGCGGGTTCCGGAAGACCGAGCAGGTCGCGGCCGTTCCAGCGCACGCTTCCACCGCTGATCCTGGCCGGGGGCGTGTCGAGAATCCCCATGATCACCTGAGCGGTCATGCTCTTGCCCGATCCAGACTCCCCGAGGATCGCGAGCGTCTCTCCGCGGTCCACGTGCCAGCTCACCCCGCGCAGCACAGGTACGGGGCCGTCGTCGCCGCCGAACTCGACCTGCAGATCATGCACTTCCAGCAGGTGTTCGGACGTCATGGCCCTCCCCTTCGGCGTCGCGGCGCTCACGAGTGGCTCCTCGGGTCGAGCGCGTCCCGGACGACGTCGCCGAGCAGGATGAAGGCCAGGACGGTGACGCTGAGGAACACGGCCGGGCCCAGCAGCGGCAGCGGCGCCTCCAGGAACCGCGCCTGGGCGTCGTGGATCATCTGCCCCCAGGAGATCGTCGGCGGGCGCAGGCCGATCCCCAGCATCGAGATGATCGACTCATAGGTGATGAACACGCCGAGGTTCGTCGTCACGACCACCAGCCAGGGGCCGAGACTGTTCGGCACGACATGGCGGGCGAGTGCCCTCAGCCGCGAGCAGCCGATGGCGGCGGCGGCCAGCATGTAGTCCTGCTGCTTCGCCTCCAGGACCGACGACCGGGTGATACGGGCGACCTGCGGCCAGCCGTGGACCGACAGAGCGATGATCACGGTCCACGTGCCGCTGCCCGACGTGCCGAACAGCGTCAGCAGAACGCTCGCCCCCAGCAGCAGCGGAATGGCCAGGAAGATCTCGGTGATCCTGGACAGGGTCGCGTCGACCCAGCCGCCGAAGTAGCCGGCGGCGGCGCCGACCGCTCCGCCCAGCAGCCCGGTGACCAGGGAGACGGCGATGCCGATGCCGAGGCTCGCGCGGGCGCCGTACACGCTGCGCGAGAACACGTCGCAGCCTTGAAGGTCCCTTCCGAGCCACTGCCCCGCGCCCGCGTCGGCCAGCGTCCGCCCGAGGTCGCAGTCGTGCGGATCGGCCGTCGCGAACAGGGCGGGAACGGCGGCCATGCCCACCATCACCACCAGCAGGGTGGCGGAGAGGTAGAAGAGCGGGCTGCGGGACAGCCGTCTCCGGACCGCCTGCCAATGACCGCGCCGCTTCCTCTGCGGAATCGCCGGCGGCTCCATGACACCGGTGGCCGAAACGAGCTCAGGCATAGCGGATCCTCGGATCGAGTACGGCGTACAGCAGGTCGACGAGCAGGTTCACGACGACGTAGACGAGCACGAAGACGGTGACCACGCCGACCACCGTGGTGCGCTCCCCCAGGTAGACGGCACGCGCCATGGCCTGGCCCATGCCGGGGAGGTTGAAGATGCTCTCGGTGATGACGGCGCCGCTGAGCAGCGCGCCCACTTCGAGGCCGAGGAAGGTGACGACGGGGATCAGGCTGTTTCGCAGCGCGTGATGCGCCACGACCCGGACGCGGGTCAGGCCCTTTGACGTGGCCATCCTGACGTAGTCCTCTCGAAGCGCCTCGGTGAGCTGGCCACGGGTCAGCCGGGCGACATAGGCGGTCGACAACGACCCGAGCACGAACCCGGGCATGATGTAGCTGAGAAACCCATCCTCGGTTCCGGCCACCGGGAGCCAGCCGAGCTTCACGCCGACCACGAGCTGGAGCACGTACGCGGTCACGAAGAACGGGATCGAGAGCCCCGCGAGGGTGAAGATCCGGACCCCGGTGTCGGCGAGGCCGTTGCGGCGCAGCGCGGACAGGATCCCGGCGCCGACACCGATGAGGATCTGGAATGCCAGGGCGAACGCCGCGAGCTGGCCGCTGACCCAGATCCGCTCACCGAGCATCTGGGCCACGTCCTGACCGCTGTAGGTCTGTCCCAGATCGCCTTGGACGACCCCGAGAAGGAAGCGGCCGTACTGCTGCAGGAGTGGCTCGTCGAGGTGGTAACGGGCCCGGATCGCCTCCGCGAACGCCGGGTCGGCGGCCCGCTCGCCGGCGAGGGCCTGCACCGGATCGCCCGGCAGGGCGAAGGTGATGACGAAGATGACGAGAGTCGCGCCGACGAGGACCAGCACCGCCTGCAGGACGCGGCTCGTGATGTAACGAGGCAATGTCGCATCCTTCGCTGGCTATTTCACGACCACGGACTCGATCCGCAGCCTGCGGAAGGAATCCACGCTCACGTCGCCGACCCGCTTGGAGTGCCCGGCCATGACGCCCTGGTACCAGAGCGGCACGTAGGGCATGTCGTCGAGGAGCACCTTCTCGGCCTCCGCGTACTTCGCGTTGGCGGCCTCGGTGTCCTTGGCGGTCGCGCCGTCACGCAACAGCTTCTCGAACGTGTCGTTCCGGTATCCGGAGAAGTTCTCACCGGCGTCCTGGGTGAACAACGGCTTGAGGTAGTTCTCCGGGCTGGGGAAGTAGAAGGTCCACGCGGTACGGAAGGCGGTGTCGACCTTCCCGCTGCCCAGATCTCCCAGCAGCACCGCGAGCTTGGGATAGGCCCGCGTCTCGACGTTCACGCCGAGGTCCTTCGAGATCTGCCGCGCGGCCGCCTCGACCCATTCCTTGTTCTCCGGGGCGTCGCTGTTGTAGCCGATGGTGAAACTGTTGCCGGGAATGCCGCCCGCCGCGTCGAAGGCCGCCTTGGCCGCGGCGGCGTCGTGCACGCACAGGGCTCCACACGCGTCCTGCGCCGCGCCCGGGACGACGGGCGGCACGAATCCGGTCGCCGGTGTGCGGGTTCCCTTGAAGATCGCCTTGGTGATCGCGTCCCGGTCGATCGCCATCGAGATGGCCTTGCGCACGCCTGGTGACGTGAACTTCTCGCTGGTCACGGGGAACCCGAGGTATTCCATGCGGCCGCTCGGCGACTCCCCGAACCGATCTCCCAGCTGGCTCTTGGCCTCGGTGATCCTCGCGGTCGGAACGGCGGGCAGGACGTCGAGATTGTTGGCGAGCAGGTCGTTATAGGCGGTGTCGAAGCTCTGATAGATCTTGAACTGGACTTCCCCGGCCTTGGCCTTCGTGCCGGCGTAGGACTCGTTGCGGCGCAGCGTGATCTGCTGGTCGTGCTGCCAGGCGCCCTCGATGACGAACGGGCCGTTCCCGATCGGCCGCTGCTCGAAGCTCTTGGGGTCCTTGTACGCCACTGAGGGGAGCGGCGAGAACGCGGGATACCCGAGCAGCTGCTTGAACTGCGACCACGGCCGCACCAGCGTGATCTCGAAATTCCGGTCGTCGACGACGCGCAGTCCGGACATCGTCTCCGCGGCTCCGGAGGCGACCTCTCGATAGCCCTCGATCTCCCCGAAGACGTACGCGTTCAACTGGGCGGACTTCTTGTTCGCGGCGAAATTCCACGCGTCCACGAACGATTTCGAGGTCACGGCCTCGCCGTTGCCGAACGTCCAGCCGGGCTTGAGCCTGACCTTCCACACCTTGTTGTCGGCGCTCTCGATGCTCTCGGCGACCTCCAGACGCGTCTCGTTGCTCTTGATGTCGAACGTCACCAGCGGAGTGAAGAGCGCGGACACCACCTGCGCCCCGTAAACCTCCGAATAGTTGGCCGGCATGAGCGAGGACGGTTCGAGGATCGCGACGGAGAACGCCCCCGTCTTCTTCCCGGCTTCGGAGCCGCCGCACGAGGCGACCGAGGCTAACAGGACAGACGCTATGCCGACGGCCGCCATGCCTCTGATGTGTAGGAACACAGTCATCCCACCTTTAGCGAATCGTCAATGACGCCGGAACCGGCGGTCGTGTGACACAGGCAGCCGAGGCAGTTCCCCCACGCGCTTCCAACTGCGTGCTGTACACAGAATGCAGAGATGGATCTAGTGGTGTCAAGGAGATGAACAGAGGAAGTTCCTGGGCAAACCGGCATCCCGTTGGAGGGGCGGAACGGTGCGACCGGGCCTCACTCAGCCCGGCCCGGAGCCGTGATTTCAGGCCGAGAAGGCGTCAGTCGCTCATGCGCCCTGGTCCCCCACGATGCTGAGATAACTCGCGGGGTCGCTCGCTCCTTCGGTGTTCAGGAGCAGGATCGTGCTCTCCTGCGTGAGTCCGAGATCTTCGCGGAATCCGGGGTCGGCGGTCACCAGCAGCGCGCCCGCGAGCGAGGCCGCACCGCTCTCCCCCGACTCGATCCCGCAGCCCGCGAAGATCCGCATGGCCTCGCGCACCGCGTCGTCGTCGACCGTGATGGTCGCGCCGACCGTGCCGCGCAGAATCGGCCAGGCCACCACGCTCGTCTCGCCGCAGTTCAGGCCCGCCATGATGGAGTGGTGCGGGCCGTGGACCGTCGTACGGACGCCGGCGGCGAGCGAGCGGTGAACGCAGTCGGCGGCATCGGGTTCCACGGTCGCGATACGCGTCGCCGCACGGGAGCCGAAGTGCAGGCCGACCGCCGCGGCGAACGCGCCCACTCCCGCGGGGACGATCACCAGGTCCACAGCGTCCTCGGGATCGAGATCCAGCTCGGCGAGTTGCTCGTCGACCTCCTGGAAGATCGTCGAATAGCCGTCGATCACGCGCCGCGGCACCGTCTCGTATCCGGCCCAGGCCGTGTCGGACACCAGGATGGCGCGGGAGTCACGATCGGCCTGGACGGCGACATAGCGCACGGCGTCGTCATAACTCGCGTACACCCGGACGACCTCGGCTCCCTCGCTCTCGATCGCCGCCGACCGCGACGCCGACACGTCGACCGGAACGTAGATGCGCGCGCGCATGCCGAGGAGCCGGGCCATGTGAGCCACGGCCCTGCCGTGGTTCCCGTCCGTGGCGCACGTCAGCACGTGGTCGCGTAGCGGCCCGACCGCCCGGCGCAGTTCCTCGAACGAGATCGCCGGGTCGAGGCCGAGGCGTTCGCACAGCGTACGGTGGATCCCCCAGGACGAGCCGAGGATCTTGAACGACGGCAGCCCGAGGCGGTACTGCTCGTTCTTGACGAGGACTCGCCCCGTTCCCGTCCGCCGCGCCAGTTCGGGCGACGCGACAAGAGGGGTGCGGGCGTAGCCCGGCATCGATCGGTGGAATCTTCTGGGAGCGTCACGGGGATCGTCACCGAGAGTATGAGGGGAATCGCCTATCGGTGATCGGACGAGGGCGAAGCCAGGCATGACGCGGCCTCCGGAGAGTGAGGGGGATGGAATCGCCGTCAGCCTAGCGCGCTCTGCACTCTGAGTTCAGTATGTAGTATGCTCATACTCGTCAGGCAGAAACGTGTACTGGAGGGGAAAATGGCGGTCGCCCGCAGACTTTTGCGCGAGCAGGTCAGGGACGAGATACTCGACCGTCTTCTCCGCGGAAAATATCCGGTGGGCACCCGCATCAACGAGGTGCATCTCGCGGCCGAGATCGGCGTCAGCCGGACGCCGCTGCGCGAGGCGCTGGCGAGCCTGGCACAGGAGGGCATTCTCGATGCCCGTCCGAACCGGGGGTACTGGGTCTCCACCCTGAGCGAGCAGGAAGTCCGCGAGACCTATCCGATCATCGCCCAGCTCGAAGTGCTCGCGATCACGCTTTCCGATCCCGAAGAACTCGCCCGGCGCGCCCCGCAGCTCATGGAACTCGCGGAGAAAATGGCGCCGACCGGAGACGTCCGCGATGTACAAAACGCCGACGACGAGTGGCACGCGAGTTTGCTGGCGGCCTGCCCGAACAGCCGGCTGCTCGAAATGATCGGCGACACCAAGCGCATCGTCCATCGCTACGAGCATGCCTACCTCGGCGATCCGCAAAGTGTTCGTGAGTCGATCGACCAGCACAAGCGTATCGCGGTGGCCCTGCGCGAGAAGGATTTGCCGACGGCCACGCGCGAGCTGGAAAGCAATTGGAAAACGTCCATGCACCGCCTCGTCGCGCGCATCACCGGATCACAAGACACCAGCGGAGAATGAATGCCAGCCCTGCCCGTCCGGGATGATCTGCGTGCGGTCCGCCCGTACAACACCCGGCCATTTCCTTCGATGGGCGATCCGGTCGCGCTGCTGAACAACAACGAGAGTCCACGTCCTCCAGAAGGACGCCACCTTGAGACATTGTGTTCAGCGGCTTCCCGCGCGCTGGCCACCGCGAACCGTTATCCGGACACCGACCTCGCCGCGCTCCGATCCGCATTGGCACGATACGCCGGCCATGGCGTGCGAGCCGACATGGTGTGGCCGGGAAACGGCTCCAACGAGGTGCTGCTGCACCTGCTCCAGACATACGGCGGGCCCGGCCGCACGGCCCTCGGGTTCGTGCCCACCTATTCGATGCACGAGCAGATCGCGACGATCACCGGCACCCGGTGGACATCGGCTGATCGCGGCTCGGACTTCGGCCTGAACCACGAGGTGGCGGCCGCCGCGGTCGAACAGCACAGGCCTGACATCGTCTTCCTCTGCGCGCCCAACAATCCGACCGGGACGCCCCTTGACCGGGCGACGCTGGACGTCATCCTGCGCACCGCGCCGGGGCTGGTGGTGCTCGACGAGGCGTATGTCGAGTTCTCCGCCATCGGTACCCAGGCGGGTCTCCTCGCCGAGCACCCACAGCTGGTGATCTCCCGGACCATGTCGAAGGCATTCGGATTCGCGGGGATACGCGTCGGATTCCTGCTCGCCTCACCCGACGTGCTGAGCCCTTTGCGTATCGTCGCCCTGCCGTACCATCTGTCGACGCTGACGGCGGCGGTCGCGCTCGCCGCCCTCGAGCAGGCCGATGAACTGCTGGCGCATATCCCGGGCGTTCTCGCCGAACGCGGGAGAATGCGCGATGCCCTGGTCGACGCCGGCCACGCGGTCATGCCGAGCGACGCGAACTTCCTGTTCTTCGACACCGGCACCGATTCCTCCACGATGGCGGCGGGACTGGCCGGACGAGGCGTACTGGTACGTGACGTGGGCCCGGCCGGTTGGTTGCGGGTGACCGTCGGACATCCCGATGAAAACAACGTCTTCCTCAAGGCCCTGTTCGAATTGTCGTCATAGTAAGAGGAGAGCCATGTCCATCGGATTGAGTGAGAGAGCGGGCGCGGTCGCCGGCTCGGCGACCATGGCGGTTTCGTCCCGGGCGGCCGAGTTGCGCGCGGCCGGATACCGCATTGTGAGTTTCGGCGCGGGCGAGCCGGATTTCCCGACCCCGGATTACATCGTCGAAGCCGCCCAGCGGGCTTGCGCGGACCCCGTCAACCATCGATACACCTCGGCGGCCGGGCTGACGGAGTTGCGCCATGTCATCGCCCAGACGGTCCTGGCGGATACGGGTCTCGCCATTGACGACACGGACGTGCTCGTGACCAACGGCGCGAAGCAGGCCGTATATCTCGCCTGCATGATCCTGTTGAATTCCGGCGACGAGGCGCTCGTACCGGCCCCCTATTGGACCACCTATCCGGAGGCCGTACGCCTCACGGGCGCGACGCCGATTCCGGTGCACAGCGATGCCCGCCAGGATTTCAAGGTGACGCCCGAACTCCTGGACGCGCACATCACCCCGCGGACCAAGGTGCTGTTCTTCGGCTCCCCCGCCAATCCGACGGGAACCGTGTACACGCCGGAGGAGACCCGGGCCATCGGAAACTGGGCGGCGCAGCGGGGAATCTGGGTGATCAGCGATGAGATCTACCAGCACCTCGTGTACGACGGCGCGGTGGCCCAGTCCATGCCGGTGGCCGCCCCGGACATCAGGGATCGGTGCATCGTCATCGGCGGCGTGTCGAAGACGTACGCCATGACGGGCTGGCGGGTCGGCTGGCTGTACGGCCCTGCCGCGGCGGTCAAGGCGGCCGTCAACCTGCAGTCGCACATGTCGTCCAACGTCGCCAACGTCGCCCAGGTCGCGGCGATCGCGGCACTGCGCGCGGGCCGGCCGGGTTTCGACGGTGTTCTGGCCGCATACGATCGCCGCCGCCGGCTCATGGTCGACGTACTCCAGGGGATACGCGGAGTCGACTGCCCCACCCCCACCGGGGCCTTCTACTGCTTCCCCTCGGTCAAGCGCCTGCTCACCCGGTCGATCCTCGGCCACTCCTTCACGACCACCACCCAGTTGGCGACGTTCATCCTGGACGAGGCCTCCGTGGCGCTCCTCCCGGGCGAAGCCTTCGGCGCTCCCGGCTGCCTCCGCCTCTCCTACGCCCTGGACGACCAGAGTCTCCAGACGGGGCTGGAACGCCTCCAGCGGCTCCTCAGCTCCCAGGACATCCCCCGCGCGCACGTGCACTGACGCAGGCGGCACCCCGGTCGGGCATCCCCGACGGGGTGTCAGTCAGACGACGGGTCAGACCCCGCCGGGACACCTACATCATCACTGTCAGACGATGACGCCGGCTCGTCCGGGGATTCGTCGTACGCGCCTGCCATGATCGTTTGCTGCCGGGGGCCACCTGGCCTGTTCTGATGGGAGTGACGAGTAGTGAGCGTGGATGACCTCCGGGAGCGTGCTGCCCGACCGGAGGATCTCAGCCGGTTCGTCGTGGAGCGGCTCAACGCGGGCGACGTCGAAGGGCTGGTGGCGCTGTATGAACCGGACGCGGTGCTGGCGTTGCCGAACGGCCGGGTCGCCACAGGCAGTGAGGAGATCCGCCAGGCGTACGAGCACCTGGTCGCGGACAGGCCCACTTTCACTCCTGGCCGGCAGCAGCCCACGCTGCGGAACGGCGACCTGGCGCTCACCTCGGTGCGGCTGGCCGATGGCGGTGTCACTGTCGAGGTGGCTCGCCGCCAGCCCGACAGCACGTGGTTGTGGGTGATCGACCAGCCCAGCCTTCTGGGGTAGGGCACCACCCCGCCCGGCAGCGGAGGGTGAGCTTGTTCGTACGGGCCCGCGGAATGCGAAACGGCGAGACCGCTGACTGCCGACAGGAGCCGACGGCTCACCCGGTGAAGCCAGACCCGCCGCGCACGCGCCGCACGAGATCGTCGGCGGCCTCCGGCCACTGGGCGTGGTCGAAGGCGAAGCCCGCTTCGAGCAGGCGGCTGGGGACGACTCGACGGCTTTTCAACAGGAGTTCGGTGTCCGAGCGCAGCGCGAACGCGCCGGACACGTACTGCGCGCCGCCCGCGACCGGGCCGCCGAGGCCGAACCGCGCCAGCCGCAGCAAGACGTCGAAGATGCCGCCGCGATCAGGACTCATCACCATGGCAGAGCGCATGCCGACCTTGCGCGTGTACGGGGTTTCGGCTCGATCCTGCGCCCGCTCCCACGCTTTCGCGATCTCGACGCTGTAGGTCCAGTAGCCCGGGACGCCGAGTTCGGTGCCGCCGAGCACTCCGGTCGCCTCGTCGTTGGGCGCGTCGAAGCGGTGGGAGTAGACAGTGGCAGTGCTCATCTGCAACCAGAGCCGGGGAGGCCGCACGGCGGCTTGACCCGCAGCCACGCCTCCTGCACCGCATCTTGTCCTCGATCGCCTGCCGGTCGGCCGACGAAGTTTTCGCCGTGTCGTTCATTCCTCCGTCGCGGCCTGTCATACCGATTCGAGGAAGGCACAGTCGCGGACGTCGTCGGGCTGGTTGGTTCGGCCTGGGCAAGGGATCCCCGCAGCTGGCTCTCTACGAATGGGAGGCAGCGGCACAGGACGCCGGCGTCTCCGCGGAGGGATCCGGATTCCGCGGGGCCTACGACAATCTTGCGTACAGCTACAAGCGCGAGCACATGCGCGCCATCGAGAGCGCGAAGAAGCCCGAGACGCGCCAGCGGCGTATCGAGAAGGCCATCGCCACCCTGCAGGGCTGAAACCCGAAAGAAATGACTCCGTCGGCAATGCTATCGCCGCGCGGAGGCCTGGCCCTGTCCACCCCCGGAAGGGACCAATATATGTCGAAACGCCTAAAGACCGGTCCGTACTGGCTCCTGGCCCTTGAGTTCGCGCTGGGCGCCGTGACCAAGTACTGGCCGGGAGACAGGATATTCAGCACGGCGTACTCCGCGAAGTCCGTCGATTGGGGTTACCCGTCCTGGATGCGCTTCGTGGTCGGCGCTCTGGAAGGTGTCGCCGCCGTCCTGCTCGTGATCCCCAACCGGCGAACAGCGCTTCCTGGGCGCCACGACCCTCATGTTCGTGCTCACCGGCGCGGTCACCACCCACATCGTCAACCACGACCCGGCGGTGGAAAGCTGGGCAGCGCCGACCCATCGCGTCATCATGGGCATCCTCGCTCTGGCCAACTGGCCCGCCGACTGGCGCCACCTCCTGCAGGCTCCCACCCCGCCGCCAGCCCGAACACCACATCCAACGAAATGACAATCTGCCTACCAGCAGCTCAAGCCCCGACGCGTCCACGTGGTCGGCCCATCTGGCTTCTTTCCCACCGGCGACAACGGGCACAAGCGGCACCCATTGGCCATTTGTCAGACCCCACGCCCCATGGCGAGCGATCATCCATAGCCTTTATTACTTTCGCGATCAGCCCTAATAAGAGCACGCGGCGCGCGGAAGTTTTCCGGATGCCTTGATGGTGACGGTCTTGTTCCGCGAATAGCTCGGATTGTTGAGCCACATGGTCAGGTGCGGATACTGCTTCGCGCAGACCCTCTTGGCGCTCTTCTCCAGGTGGTTGAACTGGTAGATCACTTTCTTCCAGTTCTTCTCGCGAGTGATCACCATCCACCCCTCGCCGTCCTGCATCGCGGCCTCACAACCACGGATCCCCTGGCATGGGGTCTTGTAACTCGTGGCGGCGTCGGCAGTCTGAGCCGTCAACTGAGGCGCGGTCAGCGCGGCCAGGGCGATGGCGGCGCCGGCGGCGAACTTCTTGATCACGTCTATTCCTCGCGAAGGTTTCCTGAAGGGGTTAACACTGACTGACAGACCGTCCACGGACGGGGCTGCGCCCCGATCAGGTGACATGAAGGACCCCATGTGTGAAAGGCCGGTCTGTCGATCACGAGCCTGGCGACTCAGGACGTGCTGACGGTAACCGGAGGCCCTTGCGGATCACTTGGGATCTCCTTGGTACCACTGCCAGATCACACTGTTACGCCGGCGAATTCGAGCTCATGAATGCGACGCGGCTCGCAGAGGCGTCAGCGGGCACCGCACGATCATCGCCAGGCCCTCCGAGGCGAGGCGCGCGCCCAAGGTCCGCGCCATCGCCCGCGTGGCCTCGGCACCGGAGGGCGGCGACTACCCATCAACCGCATCGCCGTGGCCCTGGACATCCGCAGCGGATCCTCCACAAGGTGACACGACGGCCGGCTCGCGGGGCGTGATCAATAACAGGACAAGAGCCGCCTAAGAAGCGTATAGCACTGTTTGCCGTCTCACATTTCCGGAGATCCAGACAATGCGGAAATGGCCCTATCAGGGGTTATCCGGGGCATTCTTCGGCATGGATGGCGGAGATGTCCGAGCGTCGATAGGAATCGATTCCTTTTCGGGGGAGAATCGCTATGTCCAAGTTCAAGAACTTTGTCGGGCTGCTCGCCGTGAGCGCCGCGATGACCGGTGGGGCGGTCGCGCTGGGCGCCGCCGCCACGGCCACTGCGGCGAGCGCGTCCGTCGTCCAAGCGGGCGGCTTCGCCAGCTGGGGCGGGGGCGGCTGGGGCCGAGGCAACCGGAACCGTAACTGGAACCGCAACCACAATCGCAACCACCAGCAGCAGCGTGACGACCAGCGTCAGCACCAGAGGCAGCGCCAGCACGTGATCAACAACATCCGCGTCCGCCAGCCGGAGCAGCGGCGGGAGCGTGAGGTCAGGGAGAACCGGGGCTTCGAGATCCCCGCCGATGTCCTCGCCCAGCTCGTCGCGGCACGCGGGGGCAACGGTGGTAACGGGGGCGCGATCGCCGGCGGCGGCAACAACAACGCCAACGGCGGCAACGGAGGCGACGGCAACGCCGCAGGCGCCGCCACCCTGCTCGGCCTTGTCGAAACGCTGGAGGGCCCGGCCCAGCCCTGACGTTGAAAGCGCCGGTGTGAAAGGCGAGAGCGTCCGTGAGCGAACCGCCTCACGTCCCTCGCCGAAAACAAGCCGCTGCCCGGCCGGCACGATACCGCGCATCCTGATGGCCGGCGCGCCCGGCCTGGCGTCGTTCCCGCGCGAGCGACGCCAGGCCCCGCCGCCGGAGGCGGGGCGAATCACCTGGTTGTCGAATCCGTATTCCTTGACCGCCGCGACCTCCCGCGGGGGGCTCGGCGTGTTCAGCGGGCCAGCGCGTCGCCGACCCATTCGCGTAGCTCCGACGCCGGTGCCGCGCCCCGCTGCCGGCCGACGACCTGCCCCTGTTTCAGTACGGCGAGGGTCGGGATGGTCTGGACGCCGAATCGCTCGGAGAGCCCGGGCGCCTCGTCGACGTTCACCTTCACCAGCTTGATGCGTCCCGCCAGCTCCTCCGCCACCTGTTCAAGCGCCGGGGTCACCATGCGGCATGGACCGCACCACTCGGCCCAGAAGTCGACGAGGACCGGGATCCGCGCCGCCTCGGCGACCTCGGTGAAGTCGTCGTCCCCGGCCTCGATGATCCAGGGCAGGGACTGGTGGCAGTCGCCGCAGCGTGGGACCCCCGAGGCGGTACGGGGCAGCCGGTTCCTACGCCCGCAGTTCGGGCATTGCACGACGCTGGACTCCGTGACTTTGGAGGGCATTCGGCATGCCTCCGGATTCTCACGTGGTGATGGTCCAGATCCGCGCTACCCTCCCCCGAACCCGACAAACCGCCCCACATGGGATCAATTCGCGGGCCCGGGGTACGGCTCTCTCTCACGATGGTCACGGCGTTGGCCCATCGAGACGGCGACGCCCGGCCGTGAGTCACTTCTCCCGCACGACCCCGACCCGCGCCACCCGGGGCATGGTGGTCAGACCTTGGTGATACGGACGGCGTCGGCGATGACGTAGCCCGTCGTGGAGGTCCATCGGCTCACACCCACCACCTGGTACGTCCCGGCGGCGAGCGTGAAAGTGCCGAGCGAGCGCCACTGGCCGCCGCCCGTGCGCTGGTCCACGGAGACGACCTGGTTACCGCCCCCTGCCGCCACGATGTACGGCGTCGCGCTGTTGTAGCCGGAGTTGGCCGGATACCAGACCTCCACGCGGTAGCTGCCCGCGCCGGGGATGGTGGCCGTGAACCAGGCCGGGTCGCTGGCGGCCACCGGGGTGGCGAAGCGGTAGTCGGCGCCGTACAGCTGGGAGGAGTAGGCCGAGGTGCCCCAGGCGGAGCCGGCGGTGAACGACGGATCGGCGTTGTCGACCACGACGCTGAACGCGCCGGAGGACGTCACCGTCTTTCCTGTGCTGGGCGCGCTCTCCTGCTGCCACCGGTCGAGCGCGGTGACGTAGTAGGTGGCGGTGTCCCCCGGCGCGGTGTCCGTGTAGCTCGTCTGCCTGGTCGTCCCGATCAAATTGCGGGCGTCCGCGAAGAAGCACGGGTCCGCCGTCGAGGGGGTGCCGCCGACCCGGTATACCGCGTACGAGGTCGGCGAGCCGGTGGCCTGCCAGGAGAGGGCGACGCCGTTCGAGGACCGGGTGGCCGAGGTGATCGAGGGGGCGGCGGGCGCGCTTCCGGTGCCTCGGGCGGGCGGGAGCGACGGCTTGGAGTAGTGGGCGGACACGAGGGCGGAGATGCTCCCGATCCGGTCCGCCTTGACGTCCTTGGCGCTGAAATACACGTCGCCGGCCACCTCGGGGTGCTTCCTGTTGTCGTAGAGGTGGTCGCTGAGCTCGGCGGCGTCCTGCCAGGCCGCGTCCTGACCACTGGCGCCGGCGCGGTAGGCGGCCTGGCCGACGACGAGGTGAACGCCGGTTCCCCTGACGACGTCGGACCACCACGCGGTGAGCACCTCGTAGGCGGCGGGGCCGTACCCGATGTGCCAGTAGATCTGCGGCGCGATGTAGTCCACCCAGCCCTGCTTCACCCACAGCCTGCTGTCGGCGTAGATGGCGTCGTAGGACTGCAGGCCCGAGGTGCCCGACCCGAGGGGGTCGGTGGAGGAGTTGCGCCAGATGCCGAACGGGCTGACGCCGAAGGCGAGCCACGGCTTGCCCGCGTGGACGCGCTGGTCCAGCTCGCGTACGAGCTGGTTGACGTTGTCACGGCGCCAGGCGCCGATGTCGGAGAAGCCCCCGCCGTACCGGCTGTAGGCGGCGGAGTCGGGAATGGACTCGCCGCTCACCGGATACGGGTAGAAGTAGTCGTCGAGGTGGACGCCGTCGATGTCGTACCGGGTGACCGCGTCCATGATCGCGTCTTCGATGAAGCCGCGGACCTCCGGAATTCCAGGGTTGTAGTAGAGCTTGCCGCCGTAGGCGAAGCGCCAGTCGGGATGCTGCCGTGCCGGGTGGGTGGACACCAGCTTGGTCGGATCGTCGTGGTTGGCGATCCGGTACGGGTTGAACCAGGCGTGCAGCTCCAGGTTGCGCGCGTGTGCCTCGGCGACCATGAACGCGAGGGGGTCGTAGCCGGGGTCGCCGCCCTGGGTGCCGGTCAGCCACTGCGACCACGGCTCGTACGGCGAGGGCCAGAAGGCGTCGGCGGTCGGCCTGACCTGGATCATCACCGCGTTCATGCGCTTGCTGACGGCCAGGTCGAGCCAGGCGCGCAGCTCGGCCTGCTGCGCGGAGGCGCTCAGGCCGGTCCGGCTGGGCCAGTCGATGTTGGCGACCGTGGAGATCCACATGGCGCGCAGCTGTCGCTTGGGAGTCGCGGGGTCGGTGGCGCAGGCCGCCGCCGTGGCCGGGGTGGGGATGACGAGGTTGACGATCGCGACGGTGAACATCGCCAGGAGGGTACGCAGAAGCGCGGTCACGAAAAGAAGTTTCAAGAAATCGCATTCGTAGCGCAATAGTCTTCACGCGACCCGGGGGGCCCAAATCTCGGGGAGCCGGCGAACCCGGGCGCCTCGAACATCTCGGCGTCCCCGATGCCGCCCCGCGATCGGACCGACGGCCCTTCGCGTCCCGTCCGGAGGGCGCTCGGCGCCCCCGACGCCAAGGAGGGCGAAAAGTTTCTTCTAACAGAGATCGTATGTCAATTATCGACATCGAGTCAGGAGTGCCATACGGTGCAGCCGTAACCCCCCCGATCAGGAGCCCCCATGACCCTCCCCCTCGCCCGATTAACCGCTCTCATCGCCTCCGCCCTCGCCGCCCTCGTCGCACTCGCCGCCTTCGCCGTACAGCCCGCGACGGCGGCCAAGGAGATCCCGCTCCCCGCGGCGTTCGCCCGCGCGGCCGCCGCGCAGGACGTGCCGCGTGACCTGCTGGTCGCCATCGCCTACGCCGAGACCCACCTGGACGCCCACGAAGGCAAGCCGAGCGCGAACGGCGGCTACGGCGTCATGCACCTGGTCAGCAACCCCGGCACCCACGTGCTGGAGAAGGCCGCCGAGCTGACCGGGCTGCCGGTCGAGAAGCTCCGCACCGACACCGAGGCCAACATCATGGGCGGCGCCGCCGTGCTGCGCGCCCACGCCGACGAACTCGGCCTCGACGAGGCGGCCAGGAAGGACGTGGGCCGCTGGTACCAGGCCGTGGCCGCGTACGGCAACGCCTCCTCACCGGAGGTCGCCCGCCTCTACGCCGACGCCGCCTACGAGCAGCTCGGGCTCGGAATCGACGCCCGCGGCGTCACGGTCAAGCCGCAGGAGGTCACGGCCGACCGGGGCGACTACGCCAAAGCCCGTGACCTGAACGCGCAGGTGGGGGCGCTCAGCGCCGACTACTCGCCCGCGGCGTGGGTCCCCGCCAGCTCCAGCAACTACACGGCCTCCAGCCGCCCGTCGAGCTACGCCATCGACCGGGTGATCATCCACGTCACCCAGGGCTCGTACGCCGGAAGCATCTCCTGGTTCCAGAATCCCAGCGCCCAGGTCTCGGCCCACTACGTGGTCAAGTCGTCGAACGGTGAGATCACCCAGATGGTCCGGGAGAAGGACGTCGCCTGGCACGCGGGCAACTGGACCTACAACACCCGCTCCATCGGCATCGAGCACGAGGGCTACATCAGCGACGCCTCGTGGTTCACCGACGCCATGTACCGCGCCTCGGCGGCCCTGACCCGCGCCATCTGCGACAAGTACGGCATCCCGAAGGACCGCGCGCACATCATCGGACACAACGAGGTGCCCGGCGCCACGCACACCGACCCCGGCTCGTACTGGAACTGGAACACGTACATGAACTACGTGACCGGCGGCGGCACCCCGTCATGGTCGGCCACGGTCGACAACGCGAGCGCCCAGTTCACGGCCAGCTCGAACTGGGGCACCTCGTCCTACTCCAGCCAGCGCTACGGCGCCGACTACCGCTTCGTCGACCCCGTGGCGGCCAGCGACCCGGCCTGGTTCCAGGCCAGCATCCCCAGCGCGGGCAACTACCGCGTCGAGGTGTGGTACCCGTCCGACCCCGGCTACAACTCCTCGGCGCCCTACATCGTGGCGACGTCGAGCGGTAACCAGACGGTCTTCGTGGACCAACGCTCCGGCGGTGGCGCCTGGCACAGCCTGGGGACGTTCTCCCTCAACGCCGGCACGTACAACGCCGTCGGCGTCAGCCGCTGGACCTCGGGCACGGGCTACGTCATCGCCGACGCCGTCCGCATCTCGCGGGTCTGACACCCGTACGACCTGTTCGACCGCACGGCCCGCGCCGGTCACCGGGCGCGGGCCGTGCGGCGGCGGCCCGCGCGCGACCATGTCCCTCAAGCCGATCACAAGTGCGGAGCGCTACTTCTGGACGGGTGACGAACCATCTCCTCATCCGCGTCCTGGCCGGCCTGGCCGGCGCCGCTGTCACGTTCACCGCCTCGGCCACCCCGGCCTCGGCCGACCCCACGAGCTGGAAGTGGGGCCGCATCCATTCGACCGACGGCATGGCGACCGCCTGGGGCAAGGTCATCGTGGGCCAGTCGGGGCTCATCGTGTCGGGCAACCTCGACGACACCTACGGCAAGGGCTGCTCGTGGGCGCTCATCCGGTACCAGAACTCCCGTAACGGCCGCTGGCGCACGCGTGGGGTCTACAACTGCGCCACCGGCACCGGCTCCTTCCGCACCAGCGTCGGCGGAGTCCTGCAGATCAGGGTCCAGGTGTGCCGGGGGAACTCGAAGCGCCCGGTCAACAAGTGCTCGCGCTGGAAGACCGTCTACACCCAAGGCGGCTGACCCGACCGCCATGGCACAGGCCGGACGAGATGGTCTCTTCCGGTCTCGGTGGCGCGGGGGCGGCGCGTTCCGGTTCCGGCGGCGCCCGGGCGGCACGATCTGCTCGACTCCGGCCTCATCGCCCGCTGCTCACGGGGAGCTGTCGGCGAGGACCTGTGCCAGAGCGTGTGCCGTCTGGCGGACCATCCCCGGATTGGTGTCCCAGTAATACGCCAGCGCCATCACGGCCTGGCAGAGCGCCCAGCCACGGCCGCGCAGCCACGACGCGTCATCGACGCGGAGTTCGGCTCGGAAGCGCAGGCGGCTGTCACCCGCGAACACGTTCCACGCGGGCTGAAGATCACATGCGGGATCGCCCACGTTGAGTCCGCCGAAGTCGATGACCGCCGACAGGCGACCGTCGACGACGAGCAGGTTGCCCGGCAGCAGGTCGCCGTGCACCCAGACCTCCGAGTCCTCCCATGCCGGGGCGCCGAGCGACTCCTGCCAGGATCGGAGCGCCGCGTCGGCGTCGATGCGGTCGCCGAGCAGGGCGATCGATCGACGAACACCCTCGTCGTGCTCGGCGAGCGGCCCGCCGCGAGAATGTGGGGAACGTGGATGCGCACCGGCCGTGTCGACCTGTCGCAGCGCTTTCACGAACGCGGCGAGATCGACCGCCGCCTGATCCAGATCGTGGATCGTGCCGTTGGCGTTCTCGCCGGGCAGCCACTCGTAAACGGACCAGGTGAAGGGATAACCCCCGGCCGGCTCCCCCATCGCCACCTGCACCGGCACCGCCAGCGGCAGGTGCGGCGCGAGCCTCGGCAGCCACCGCGCCTCCTTGGCCGCCTGCCCGGTGGCCCACCCTATGCGCGGCAGCCGAACGGCCAGGTGGTCGCCCAGCCGATAGATGGCGTGGTCGGTCCCGTAGGACTCGACCGGTTCGATCCGCAGATCGGCCCACCGCGGGAACTGCCCCGCGATCAACCGGCGAACGAGTGCGGCGTCGGTCCGGATCTCGTCGGCGTGCATCTTCGTGGTGCTCATCGCCGTCAACACTGACCGCCCCACGCCGACCGCGGCAATCGGTTTTCGTCGCCGACGCCACGTACGGCACCGCTCGGTCACCCCAGCTCAGCTGAGCTGGAAACAGGGCCACCGCTCCGCCGGCGGCTGAGCACCGCGGCGATCGGTATGGCCGCCGTCAGGCCGCTGAGCAGTACGGCGGCGAGCGCTCCCATGATGGCCGGCTCGTTGCGGAAGGCGATGCCGACGGCGGCCAGCGCGGGCCCCACGTTGCGCACCGCCGCGACGCTCCCCATGGTGGTGCGGCGCACCGGCGATCCGGTGGCCAGCAATGTGCCGGTCGCGAACGCGGCGACGGACAGGACGAACCCCGCGAGCAGCGCGCGTGAGCCGAGCAACTCGACGACGTCCCGCCAGTTGCCCAGGAGCATGCCCGCCAGCACGATCATGAACGTCACGTTCGACACCTTCACGGCGAAGGGATGCCATGATCGCGCCGTGGGCGGCGCGTAATGGCGCAGTACCAGTCCCACGGCGAACGGCACGAGCTGCAGGATGGCCACGGTCCGCACCAGCGCGGCGACGTCGAGGGAGATTCCCCCGCCGACCTCGGCCGCGGTGAGGATGCCGTTGGCCGTCAGGCCGAAGGTGATGCTGCCCGCCGTGGCGAGCAGCACCTGCATCGCCGCCCCCGCGACCACGTCTCCGTTCTGCACCATGCCCAGCTTCGCCCCGAGCGGCCCGCCCGGCGACGACGCCACCAGGACCAGCGCGATGAAAGGCGCCGTGGACAGGCCGAACAGCGCGGCGGCCCCCCAGCCCAGCAGCGGGATGACCACCAGGTTGGCCAGCAACGCCAGCAGGAGCAGCGGGAGGTCGGCGAAGATGGCACGCAACGCCGGCAGCGTGGCTCCGAGACCGGCCGCGAACATCGTGGTCGCGATGAAGATCACGGTGACCGCGTTGGACACCAGATGCAGCGTATCCATGAGCCCCTTCCACACCGGTGGCGACCGTGCCCCGGGCGGAGCCCGTCGCCGCACCTCAACCTTCGAGATCGCCGAGCCAGCGCAGGGCGCGCAGGCCGGGCATGAAGCAGTACTCGCCGCCGCGCACGACGACGAACCGCGGCAGCGACGGCAGGCGGCGCCGTACCGGCCGCCGGGGGATCGTGAAGTCCCCCGTGCCGTCGTTGGTCCCGACGATGGGATCTTTGGCGTCGCCCGCGCCGAAGAAGACGCCGTCGTTCATCCACTGGGACTGGACGAACTCGAACTGCCGCCCGAGGTGCGCTCCGACGAACGCGAACATCAGTCCTCGGTCGGCCCCGTCGTCTTCCAGGGCTCCGTCGGGCAGCAACGGGCCGTACGCGGTGCCGCGTCTGATCATCCGGTGCAGCCTCGGCGCTCCGGCCACCGCGGCGTCGCGGGGATTGGCCCGCCGGATGTGGCTGCCGCACGGAGTCGTGAACCCCGCCGCATCGTCATCCTCGTAGAGGAAGCTGTTGTTGCGGCCCCGGTCGGCCCCGAGGTCGGGATCGTCGTGCGCCGGGCTGAGCGCCAACGGCGCGCCGCTGCGCCAGCGACCCATGATCTTCGCCGCCAACAGCTCCTCTTCCTCGGGGCCGCCTGAGTTGTCCCTCAGGTACCGCCGGAAGGCGGCGGCACGCTGGTGGAGTTTACGGAAGGCCACGAAGGTGCCGTTGCGTCCCAGCACCTCGGGTTCCAGGGTCTGGACGCCGCCCATCTCGTCGCGGTAGCCGAGCACGAACTCGCCGGCCTTGAGCGGCACTTCCAGCTTGTTCGACCCGGCGATGCCGCTGCCCTCGACCGCCGGATGGCTGATGCCGTCGCGGTAGCCGAAGTGCTCGGCCTCGGTGGGCAGCGCGTAGCAGTTCTGCCGCCAGATCGCGGTCACGCCGGGAAGGTCGCCGTACACCGGGCGGGCACGGTCGATGGCCGCCTCCAGCCGCGCGCTGTCAGGCGCGAGCGCCGTGAGCACCACGTGGACGTCGGACGTGCCCAGCGGCGCCTCCCAGTTCTCCGGGCTGCTCTCGCCCGTGTCGCCCAGCGCCTTCGCCCGCGCGACCATCCCCTGCCGGAACTCCCAGGGGAACGTCTCCAGCGACTCCCGTGGCACCCCCAGCGCCATGAGGCCCTGGTAGGTGACCGCGACGCTCACCCAGGTCTCCCCCAGGGGACTGATCGCGTCGGCGGCCGAGGTCACCGCCGTGCTCGCGCGCCGCATCAGCTCCCGCCCGTGCGCGCGGTCGTCGATCCGGAACAGGATGTACGTCGCGGCGTACGGGGTCGGCCGAGGGCTGAGAACCCCGCGCTGGATGTCGTCGAGTTCGAGCGTGACGTGCGTTCGCTCGGTCACGGATCCTCCTTTCCCGAGGCACTACTTGAGCGTGACGAGGTTTCTCCAGAAATTGCGCAGGCTCTCGTCACCGCCGAACAGCGAGCTGAAGATCGTGGAGTCCGCCATGAGAATGTCGCCGGCCCGCTCGTCGCGCGGGGGCATCCACAGGAACATGTTGAACTCGGTGTTCCCTGCCTCGGTGAACGGGTGCGGCCGGGATGCGTCGATCGGCTGCCTGCCCAGCACGTGGATGGCATCCGGGTCGTCGGTCGTCACGGCGTAGTGCGGCAGGTGCATGTGGAAGTTGAAGGTGGTCACACCGTCCAGCCACCCCTTGGTGTCCAGGTCCCTGGCGATGGACAGCGGGGCGATCTTTCCCGGTTCCCGCACCGCGGGACGCAGCCCATACCGGTTCTCGACGGGCACGCCGAGCCCCTCCATCAGGGATCGGGTGTACCTGCCGAACCGCTGCTGGCGCGGAACGAGGAGGTCGCCGTGGTGGAGGTACTCGACGTTGCGCACGGCCAGGTCGTCGGTCGCCCCCACGTCGTGATGCGGCCCCAGGACCAGGCAGGTTCCCTCCCGGCTGAGGAACTCGCGCAGCGCCTCGATCTCCTCGGGCGCGGCGTCCTGCCCGGTGATCATGTGATCCAGCCCCCACACGAACAGGGTGTCGGTGTCGGCCAGCACCCGCTCGTCGAGCGGGGTGTGGAAACCGGCCTGATCGACGCGCTGGTACACGGGCACGGTGTGTCCCGTGGTCTCCTGGACGAACTGCTGGAACGGCACCCAGGCCCAGAAGAACAGCTCAAGCGTTCCCGCGATGCCCTGCTGGAACCGCATCGGGTCGGACCACTTCGGATCCTCGTAGGCGGGCCAGGCCACGCGCCGGACCTCGGTCATCGTGGAGAACCGGTTGTCGAGCTCGGCCGGGTTCCTGCCGGCCTCGGCCGGGTAGCTCCATGCGACGTAGATGCTCACCCGCCGCTGGCCGGGGGTGTATCCGCGGGGCACATGGTTCTGGTTGTAGACGCGCGCGGTCCTGAACTCGTTCATGCCATCTCCGATCTACACGGGATATAAGGGAGGCTGGGCCGAATATCGCCGCAGCAGGAATGCCACAGCCGGAATGTCGCCGCAGCAGGAATTCGGCCGCAGCTGGAATGTCACTGCAGCTGGTCGAGCATCTCCGACAGGGAGTGCTTGATCCGCAGGGCCTTCTTGATTTCGTCGGCGGTGACGTACGGATATTCCCCGTACTCGATGAAGCTCGGGCAGTGGTGCTCGCGGACGAACTTGATGAACGCCTCGGGGTTGGTTCGCCAGTCTTCGGGAAAACCGACGAGATTCTCGAAGGCCGTGCTCACCCCCGCCCTGCCGAACAGCATGATGGCGTCTTCGGTGTATTTGTCGAAGTCGGTGTCGAAGATGCCCTGGTACATGAAACGGGTGTCGTCGTCGAAGAGCACCCAGCGCAGATAGTGCAGCTTGAGCGGCGCGAGGAGGTCCGGGTCGCCTTCCAGCGCCTTGGCCAGCGTGTAACCGTAGCCGCGAATCGCCTCGGCCCGGCCCGGCTTCACTTCGGCGATGATGGTGAATCCGTAACACGCCGGGGTCCTGGGAAAGACGGGGCCGTATTTCCCCTGCTCTAGATGGTCGGTTTCCTTGGGGATGACAACTGCCGCTGGCTTGATATCCACGCCGGTTCCTCCGTCATCTGGGATGGGCGAACCTCACGCTACGACAAAGAGGTATAAACGCGGTCAGGTCATCGCATTAAGGATCTCCGCATTTGGCGGCATTTCGGGTGATCGTCTTTTGCGGCTCCGTGACCGCCGCTCAGTGGGCATGGCAGCGGCCACCGGCCGATCTACGCAGTTTCGGCGATGATCGCGCGATGGCCGCTTCGGTGTGGTCATGGAGTGTTCCCGCACCGGAAGCCGGTACGGGGCCGTCCGTTCGGCGCTCCATGGCGGCGATCGTGCTGGAGAGCGGCAGGCGTCACCCCGGGGTGAGGGGGGACGCCGCCGTCCGCCGCGCGGGCCCGCGCCCGGGTGCGACCGAGGACGCGCGGATCTGGAAGTCGGCCGAGAAGAGGCGGCCATGGTCGCCCGCGCGGCCTTCGATGCTGTCGACGAGCAGCGCCACGGCCGCCTGGGCGGTCTCGTCCGGCAGGTAGCTGAGCGTGCTGACCGGCGGATCCGTGTAGAGGGCCGTCGGGTCCTCCGTGGTGCAGACGAGCAGCAGGTCATCGGGGACGGACCGGCCGAACTTTCGTATCGTGTCGAGCAGGAGCGCCGGGCTGCCCTCGACCAGGGTGAAGAGCGCGTCGGCGTCGTCGATCAGCCCCTCGACCGCGTCGAGCACGTTCTGGATGCCGGGACCCTGGAGGTAGGCGATGCGGGGTTCACGGCCCCGCTCCGCGCACCAGTCCAGGTAGGCGTCGACCGACTGCTGATGGAAGCAGGCCGTGGTCGCGGCCGCGACGACCGCGACGCGTTCGGCCCCGGCGTCCTCCAGATGGTCGAGAACCTGTCGTGCGGCGCTGCCGTAGTCGAAGTCGACCCACCGGCCGGCCTCCTTGGTCCCGCTCGCGACCTCCTTCAGTGCCCGGCGGTCGGAGACCACGGGGACCCCCGCGGCGAGGAAGTCGCCGACCATCGGGTCTCCCTCGACCGGGTCGACGACGAACACGCCGTCCAGCGGCATGTCCAGCCAGCAGTCGCCGGGGCCGGTGGTGGGCAGCAGGACGACGCCGTATCCGTGGACCAGGGCCGCGCGGGTCGTCGCGGTGACGAGCTGCACGAAGTACGCCAGCTCGGCGTAGACCCACGGCGTCTCGACGTGCTCCCGCGCCGCGACGCCGATCAACCGGGTGTGCCCGGCGCGCAGCAGCCGTGCCGTGGCGTTCGGGCGGTAGCCGAGACTTCGCGCCACCCTCTGCACGTGCTCGCGGGTGGCCGCGGGGAGTCTCCCGGTTCCGTTCAGCGCG
Organism: Microtetraspora glauca; assembly: GCF_040656155.1. Taxonomy (NCBI): domain Bacteria; kingdom Bacillati; phylum Actinomycetota; class Actinomycetes; order Streptosporangiales; family Streptosporangiaceae; genus Microtetraspora; species Microtetraspora glauca. The sequence goes on along the minus strand of NZ_JBFALK010000019.1, from coordinate 170,480 downwards.
TCCGACACGGTCGTCTTGGACACGCCCGCGGCGCGGGCCACGTCCACGAGGCGGACCCGCGCACTGCGATCCGACTGGTTCATGAGCGGATCCTGTCATCTGACCGGATGGCTCGCCACCCCGGCCCCAGCTTTGCAGAATCGTTCCTCCCACCCCTTGTGCAGGAACGTTCCTTCACGAATACTCGCACCCACCTCAGCCGCATACCGGATCGTTGCGGCCCGTTCAGAAAGAGGTGGTCCGATGCGCACCTCCCGTTTCGCCGCCGCAACAGCGCTACTCGCACTCGCGGTCGCCTCCTGCGGCGGCGCTCCCCAAGCCGGCAAGGGTGGCGGCTCCGCCGCTTTCGAGATCACGAAGGACACCGCGCCCGCCAAGGGTCCCGTGGACTCGGTGACCTGGTCGCTCTACGCCGAACCGCAGTCCCTGGACTACGCGTACGCCTTCGACTACCACCCCAACACCGTGCTCGCCAACGTGTGCGAGCAGCTCATGCGGGTCACCCCCGACCTGAAGGTGGAGCCCGGCCTGGCCGGCGCGGCGGCCAACCCCGACCCCAAGCGCTGGGTCTACACGATCCGCGACGGCGTGAAGTTCCACGACGGCTCCACGCTCACCGCCGACGACGTCGTCGCCAGCATGCGCCGCCACATGGACCCCAAGGTCGGCTCGTACTGGGTTTCGGTCTACAGGAACGTCGACAAGGTCGAGAAGACCGGGCCGATGGAGGTCACGGTCCACCTGAAGGAGCCCGACCAGCTCTTCAACGAGTCGATGGGCACCTCCGCCGGCACCATCGAGAGCGCCGCCTGGCTGGCCAAGGAGGGCTACGGCACCCCGGACGTCGGTGTCAACTGCACCGGCCCCTTCTCCCTCGAAAGCTGGCAGAAGGGCCAGTCGCTCAACTTCAAGAAGTTCGCCGACTACTGGGACGCCTCGCTCATGCCCAAGGTGAACACGCTCAAGATGGTGTTCATCCCGGACCCCGCCGCCCGCGTCAACGCGCTGCTCGCCGGCGAGGTCGACGGCGGCTACCTGCTGCCGCCCCCCGGGTTCCCCAAGCTCCGCACCGCCGGCAGCGGCACGCTCTACTTCGGTCCCAACACGACGGCCGTGAACCTGATCCCGACCAACCTCAAGGGCACGCTCGGTGACGTCAAGGTCCGCAAGGCGCTGTCCATGGCGCTCGACCGCGACGGGATCATCAAGGCCGCCTCGGGCGGAGCCGGCACACCGGCGAAGGCGCCGGGCGCACTCGGCGCCTGGGGAATCGCCCCGGAGGCGGCCAAGGGGTACTACGACAAGCTTCCGGCCCTCACCCAGGACATCCCCGGCGCGAAGAAGCTGATCGAGGAGGCCGGCGCCACCGGCAAGAAGGTCGTGATCGCGACCAGCACGCTCTCCCCCGACATCAGCGTCATCGCCAACGCGGTGCAGTCGGCCGGGCAGGCGATCGGCCTGCAGGTCGAACTGAAGGCGGTCGCCCCCGAGGCCTACACGGCACTGTTCTCCGACCCGAAGGCTCGTGAGGGCATCGACCTGGTCATGACGATCTGGTACGACAACACCCCCGACCCGCTGGAGTTCTACGGAATCCTGGAGACGGGCGACTTCTCCAACTACGGCGGCTACTCCAACCCGGAGTACGACGCCCTGGTCCACGAGGCGAACGCCCAGGCCGACCCGGCCGCACGTGCCGCGACGGTCGCCAAGCTGCAGGAGATCGCCGTCCGGGACGTGGTCTGGATCCCGCTGTACGAGCCACCGCACAACATGTTCATGAACAAGCGGCTCACCGGCGCGCCGACCAGCATCTCCCAGCTCGTCTACCCGTGGGCCGCTCTTCTGGGTTCGGCCGGTTGAGTTCGACCATGGCAGGCTTCCTCCTCCGCCGAATCGGAGGGATCGCCGTGACGTTGGTCGTCACGTCGTTCCTGGTCTTCGGTTCGGTCCACCTCGCGCCCGGTGACCCGGCGTCCTTCCTCCTGGGAGGGCGCTCGGCGTCACCCGCCGCCGTCGCGGCCATCAAAGAGCAATACCACCTGAACGACCCGTTCCTGGTCCAGTACACCAAGTGGGTCGGCGGCGTCGTCACCGGCGACTTCGGCAAGTCCGCGACGTTCCGGCAGGACGTGGGCGGTCTGATCGCCGCCCGGCTGCCGACGACGCTGTTGCTCATCGGCTACGCCGGCGTGCTCATCCTGATCGGAGGGCTGGCGTCCGGGGCACTGGCCGCCCTGCGGCGAGGCGTCGTCGACCGGGCGGTGCTCGTCGGCACGGGCATCGCCACGGCGACCCCCTCGTTCGTCGCCGCGATCGGGCTGATCTCGGTGTTCGCCGTCCAACTGGGCTGGTTCCCCGCCTTCGGCAACGGCGAAGGTTTCGGTGACCGGATCTACCATCTGACGCTCCCGGCGGCGGCGCTCGCCCTGACCTTCGTCGGCCTGCTGGCCCGGGTGACCCGGACGTCGATGCTGGAAGAGCTGGGACGCGAGCACGTCGAGGTGGCCCGCTCACGCGGGGTGCCCGGCTCGGACGTCGTACGGCGGCACGTGCTGCGCAACGCCCTCGGCCCGATCACCACCGTGACCGGGACGATCGTGGCCGGCCTGCTGGTCGCCACCTCGATCGTGGAGACCGCCTTCGGCCTGTCCGGGGTCGGCCAACTGCTGGTGAGCTCCGTCACCGTCAAGGACTTCCCGGTCGTGCAGGCCGTCAGCCTGCTGGTGGTGGTGACCTTCGTCGTCGCCAACCTCATCGTGGACCTGGTCCAGCCGCTCATCGATCCCCGCCTGTCCCACGCGAAGGGAGGCACGAGATGACCGCCGTCCCCATCCACCGGCGCAGGTTCCTGGCGCCGCTGGCCCGCATCACGGGGGGCGACAAACTCGTCGGGGCCGCCCTCGTCGTGCTGATCGTGCTGATCCTCGCGGCGGTCTTCGCCCCACTGATCTCGCCGCATGACCCCGATGCCGTGGACCTGTCCGCGACCCTGAGCGGCTCCACCCCCGAGCACCTGCTGGGCGCGGACCAGTCCGGCCGCGACGTCCTGTCCCGGCTGATCTTCGGCGCCCGGACGGGACTGCTCGGCCCGCTCATGGTCGTGATCGTGTCGACGGTGCTCGGCATGCTGATCGGGGTGGCCGCCGCCTGGTACGGCGGAGTCGTCGACTCTGTGCTGTCGCGCGCGATGGAGCTCGTCTTCTCCTTCCCCGCCCTGCTGCTGGCCATCCTCCTGGTGGCGGTCTTCGGCGTCGGGCTGACCGCGCCGGTGATCGCGATGAGCGTCGCCTACGCCCCGTACGTCGGCCGATTGGCGCGCAGCGTGGCCATGCAGGAGAAGGCCCGCCCCTACATCCAGGCGTACAAAGTGCAGGGCTGGTCCGGCTGGGTGATCTGCGTGAAGCACCTGCTGCCCAACATCGCTCCGCTGATCCTCGCCCAGTCCGCGATCAACTTCGGATACGCGCTCATGGACCTCGCGGCCCTCTCCTTCCTCGGCTTCGGTGTGCAGCCGCCCACCTCCGACTGGGGCGCGATGATCAACGAGGGCGCCTCGGCCATGCTCCAGGGCGCGATGCTGCCCGCCCTCGCCCCGGGCGTCGCCATCGTGATCACGGTGGTCGCGTTCAGCCTCGTCGGCGAGTCCATCGCCGACCGCGTCGCACGGCGGGAGGAGCGATGACCACTCGGCTACTGGAGATCGAGAACCTGAACGTGCGACTCGCCGCCGGCAGGGCCGCGCGCCCCATCCTCGACGGTGTGTCGTTGCACGTCGAGCGGGGCGAGGCCGTCGGGCTGGTCGGCGAGTCCGGATCGGGCAAGTCCGTCACCTGCCGTTCGGTGCTGGGGCTGCTTCCCGAGGGCTCGCAGGCCGCCGGCAGCCTGCGGGTGGACGGCGAGGACATCCTGACGATGTCCTCCAACCGGCTTCGCGAGCTGCGCCGCCGCGACGTCTCCATGATCTTCCAAGACCCTCGGGCCTCCATCAACCCGATACGCAGGATCGGCGACTTCGTCACCGAGGGGATGCGGGCCGGCGGTGTGCCGCAGAAGGACGCGCTCAAGCGGGCCGAGGAGCTGCTGGAGTCGGTCGGCATCCGTGAGCCGCGCGCGGCGCTGCGCAGCTATCCGCACGAGTTCTCCGGCGGCATGCTCCAGCGCGTGATGATCGCCGGCGCGCTCGCCGGAGGGCCCCGGCTGCTGCTGGCCGACGAGCCCACCACGGCGCTGGACGTCACCACCCAGGCCGAGGTCATCTCGATCATCACCAGGCTGCAGGCCGAGCGTGACATGGGGATGCTCTTCGTCACCCACGACCTGGAGCTGGCCGCCGCGATCTGCGACCGCATCTACGTGATGTACGCGGGCCGGATCGTGGAGGCGCAGTCCGCCGAAAGGCTCTTCAGCCGGCCGCGTCATCCGTACACCTCGGGACTGCTGGCCGCGACCCCGCGGCTGGAGTCGGACCAGCCGCCGCACGGCGTCCCCGGACGTCCGGTGTCACTCGCCGAGGCCCCGGACGGATGCGCCTTCGCGGCCCGCTGCGCCCACGCCCGGCCCGGCTGCACGGAGGACGAACCCGTCCAGCGGGAGATCGACGCAGCCCAGGTGGCCTGCCTGCGCGCGGAGGAGCTGATCCATGACTGAGTACGCGCTGGAGGTCGAGAACCTGCGCAAGTCGTTCGGCGGCCATGTGGCCGTCGACGACGTCTCCTTCTCGCTGAAGCCCGGCGGCTCCCTGGCCATCGTGGGCGAGTCGGGGTCAGGGAAGACGACGACCGCGCGGATGCTCGTCGGCCTTGAGCGGCCGGACTCCGGCCGGATCCGCGTCGTCGGGCGGGACCGCTCGAACGTGGCCCGCGGCAAGGCGACCCGGCTGGCCCGTGCCCGAGAGCTCCAGATGGTCTTCCAGGACCCCTACCTTTCGCTCGACCCCCGCGTCAGCGTCGCGCAGTGCGTCGAGGAACCGCTGCGCCTGCACTTCGGGATGAGCCCGCGGGAACGGCGGGCCCGCCGCGACGAGCTGCTGGAGCGGGTCGGCCTCGGCGAGCGGGAGGCGGACGCGCTGCCCAGGCGGCTGTCCGGCGGCCAGCGCCAGCGGGTCGCCATCGCCCGCGCGCTGGCGACGGAGCCGAAGGTACTGATCCTGGACGAGGCGACCGCCGCCCTCGACGTGTCCATCCAGGCCCAGATCCTCGACCTGCTGGCGGAGATCCGCCGCGACACCGGCGTCGGCTACCTGTTCGTCACGCACAACCTGGCACTCGTCCGGCACATCGCCGACGACATCCTCGTGCTCTACCAGGGACGCGTGGTCGAGTCGGGGCCCACCCGGGACGTGCTGGCCGCCCCCGAGCATCCGTACACCCGCCTGTTGCTGCACTCCGTGCCGCGACCCGGCTGGGACCCCGCCCAGATCGCCGCCGACCGGCGCGCCCTCGCGACCGCGCTGCGGGAGGCGCCGGCCCCCTCGGCCGCCGCCGAACCCGCGCGACACGACCCTGACGCCGCCCCCACGAGAAGGAGTGTCACCCCGTGACCGACCTCGCCTACCTGCCCGCGACCGAGGCCCTGCGGCTGTTCCGGTCCCGCGAGCTGTCCCCCGTCGAGCTGATGACCGCCGTCATCGAACGCGCCGAGACCGTCGAGCCGCGGGTCAACGCGCTCAGCGAGCGCACCTTCGAGGAGGCCCTCCTCCAGGCCAAGCAGGCCGAGGACGCCTACCGCGACGGCTCGGCACGCCCGCTTGAGGGCATCCCCGTGGCGGCGAAGGACGAGCAGCCGATCGCCGGACGGATCGCCTCGGACGGCTCGCTCGCCTACGCCGACCACATCGCCGACGTGACCCACCCGGTCATCGAGCGGCTGCTGGCCGCGGGCGGCATCGTGCACGCCCGCACCACCACACCCGAGTTCTGCTGCGCGGGCTTCACCCACTCCAAGCTGTGGGGCGTCACCCGCAACCCGTGGAACCTGGACTACTCGCCCGGCGGCTCCTCGGGCGGCTCGGGCGCGGCGCTCGCCTCCGGTACGGCCACGCTCGCCACCGGCTCCGACATCGGCGGCTCGATCCGGCTGCCCGCCGCCAACACCGGCACGGTCGGCTACAAGCCGCCCTACGGCCGGGTGCCCGCGATGGCGCCGTTCAACCTCGACCATTACTGCCACGACGGGCCGATGGCCCGCACGGTCGCCGACTGCGCGCTCATGCAGAACGTCATCGTCGGCCCGCACCCCCATGACGTGGTCTCCCTCCGCCCCGCCGTGCACATCCCCGAGCGGCTCGGCGACGTGACCGGCCTGCGCGTCGCGTACGCGCCGAACCTGGGCGACTGGCCGATCGAGCCGGAGATCGCGGCCAACACCAAGGCCGTCGCCGACGCCCTGCGGGAGGCCGGGGCGATCGTCGAGGAAGTCGAGGTCGGGCTGCGCCGCGCCGACGTCTTCACGGCCGTCTTCATCCACTTCGGCGCCATCTTCGGCCCCATGGTCACCCGGGTCGCGGCCGAGTACGGCGACCTGCTCAACCCCTACGCCCTCGCTTTCGCCGCCGACGCCGCGCGGGCGATGGAGGAGCCCGGCGCCTTCCTGACCGGGCTGGAGATGGAGGCGGCGATCTACCGGCCCATCGGCGAGCTGCTCGACCGCTACGACGCGCTGATCTGCCCGACCACAGGGGCGCCGGGCCTGCGCGCGGGCGAGGAGTACGTCGACACCAAGTTGTCCGTGAACGGCGTGGAGCTCGACAACTACCTGGAATACGCGCTGACGCCGGTCTTCAACATCGCCAGCCGCTGCCCGGTGCTCAACGTCCCGTCCGGCCGCGCCTCGGGCGGTGTGCCGACCGGGGTGCAGATCGTCGGCCGCAGCTACGACGACGCGACCGTCTTCGACGTCGGCGCCGCTGTTGAGCGGGTCCGCCCGTGGGCCTTCCGCCCCGAAACGCTCTGATCCTCTGCTCTCATCCCAAGGAGAATGTCGCATGACCACCCCCGCCGACCTCGTCTTCCGCGGAGGTCCGGTGCGCATGCTCGGACCGTCCCGCGCCACGGCCACGGCGGTCGCCGTCCGCGACGGCCGGATCGTCGCCGTCGGCGAGGACCCGGACGTCCGGCCGCTGATCGGCGCGGCCACCGAGGTCGTCGACCTGGTCGGCCGAGCCCTGCTGCCCGGCTTCCAGGACGCCCACGTCCATCCGGTCCTCGCCGGCCTCACCATGATCAGGTGCGACCTGCACGACGCCGGCGACGCCGGCGAGGCGGTCGCCGCCGTCCGCGCGTACGCGGAGGCGAACCCCGGCACGGAATGGATCAGCGGAGGCGGCTGGTCCATGGAGTGGTTCCCCGGCGGGACGCCGAGCAGGCACCTGCTGGACGCGGTGGTCCCTGACCGGCCCGTCCACCTGATCAACCGGGACGGTCACGGAGCCTGGGTCAACACCAGGGCCCTGGAGCTGTGCGGCATCGACGCGGGCACTCCGGACCCGGTCGACGGGCGCATCGAGAGGGAGGCCGACGGCAGCCCGCAGGGCACGCTCCACGAAGGCGCGTCCGCCCTGGTCGGCCGGCACGTCCCCGAGGCGACCGCGGACATGATGCTGCGCGCCCTCCAGGCCGGCCAGCGGCGGCTGCACTCGGCCGGCGTCACCGCCTGGCAGGACGCGATGGTCGACGAGAAGGTCCAGCGGGCGTACCTGGCGGCGGCCGAGTCGGGGCTGCTCACCGCCCGGGTGGTCGGCGCGCTCTGGTGGGACCGCGAAAGGGGTGAGGACCAGATCCCCGAGTTGCTCGGGCGCAGGTGCGGCGCGGGCCGGTTCCGCGCCTCCAGCGTCAAGATCATGCAGGACGGTGTGGCGGAGAACTTCACCGCCGCGATGACCTCCAGCTATCTGGACGGCTGCGGCTGCGGGACCGGTAACCAGGGGCTCAGCTTCGTCGACCCGTCGGCGCTGCGCGCGTACGTCACCCGCCTGGACGCCGAGGGTTTCCAGATTCACGTGCACGCGGTCGGTGACCGGGCGGCCCGCGAGGCGCTGGACGCGTTCGAGGCGGCGCGGGCCGCGGGCGGCGTGAACGACAACCGCCACCACATCGCCCACCTGCAGGTCGTGCATCCTGACGACGTGCCGCGGTTCGCCGCCCTCGGGATCACCGCGAACCTGCAGCCGCTGTGGGCGGCGCACGAGCCGCAGATGGACGAGCTGACCATTCCGTTCCTCGGCCCGGAACGGGCGGGCTGGCAGTACCCCTTCGGGGATCTGGCCCGCGCGGGCGCTTCGCTCGCGGCGGGCAGCGACTGGCCGGTCAGCAGTCCCGACCCGTTCCTCGGCATCCACGTCGCGGTCAACCGCACGCCTCCTGGCGAGGGCGCGGAGGTGTTCCTGCCGGAGCAGCGCCTGAGCCTGACGGCCGCGTTGGCCGCCTACACGATCGGCACCGCGCGGGTGAACCACCTGGACACCCGGACCGGAACGATCGAGGAGGGCAAGCTCGCCGACCTGGTGGTCGCCGACCGCGATCCCTTCTCGATCCCGGCGGGCGAGATCGCCGAGACGTCGGTGCTGGCCACCTACGTCGAGGGCCGCCCGGTCCACACCGCTCCGGCCTTCTGACGACGCGTCGCGGCGGCTTTCCGGCACTCCGAGCTTCTAAAATGGAACCGGTTCTATTACGCTCGGCTTCCATGCGCTTCACCTATGCCGAGGCCATGACCGATCCGTCGTACTACCTCCCGCTGGCCCAGGCCGCCGAGGCCGCCGGGTACGCGAGCATGAGCGTGGCGGACTCTCTCGCCTACCCGAAGGAGTCCGCCACGAGCTATCCGTACACCGCGGACGGCGGCCGGGAGTTCCTGGAGGACAAGAGCTTCATCGAGACGTTCATCCTGGTCGCGGCCATGGGAGCGGTGACCTCGACGATCCGGTTCACGCCGTTCGTGCTCAAGCTGCCGGTCCGGCCGCCGGCGCTGGTCGCCAAGCAGGCGAGCTCGATCGCCTACCTGACCGGCAACCGGCTGAGCCTGGGCGTCGGGCTCAGCCCGTGGCCCGAGGACTTCGCGCTGATGGGGGTGCCGTGGTCGCGGCGCGGCAGGCGGATGGACGAGGCGATCGAGGTGGTCCGCGGTCTGACCAGCGGCGACTACTTCGAGTACCACGGCGAGTTCTACGACCTGCCGCCGGTGAAGATGTCTCCCGCCCCCACCGAGCCGATCCCGATCCTGGTCGGCGGGCACAGCGACGCGGCGCTGCGCCGGGCCGCGCGACTCGGCGACGGCTGGATGCACGGCGGAGGCGACGCCGCCGAGTTGGACGCGCTGCTGACCAGGCTGGCCGCCCTGCGCGCCGAGGAGGGCACGGCCGACCGGCCCTTCGAGGTCCACGTGATCTCCTTCGACGCGTACACCGTGGACGGGGTGCGACGACTGGCCGACAAGGGCGTCACCGACGTGATCGTCGGTTTCCGCGCTCCGTACATCAAGGGTCCGGACACCGAACCACTGGCCAAGAAGATCGAGCACCTTGAGCGCTTCGCCGAGTCGGTGATCTCCAAAGTCACCCCTTAACCCAGAAACAAGAACAGGTTACAGTTCATATATGATCGATTCCCCCGCTGTCACCTGGGAGGCGCCGGACGGCGACCACGCCGCGCGCCGGGCGTCGTGGGCGTCCATGGGCGCGGTCACCGCCGGACGCAGGGCGGAGTGGCTGAGCCTGTTCGCCCCGGACGCTCTCGTGGAGGATCCCGTCGGCCCCTCGATGCTCGATCCCGAGGGAAAGGGGCACCGCGGGCACGACGAGATCGCGACGTTCTGGGACGCCCATGTCGGCTCGGTGCGGGAGTTCCACTTCCACGTCAGGGACTCCTTCGCCAACGGGCCGTCCTGCGCCAACGTCGCCTCCATCACCATGACGCTGGACGGCGGCACGACCATGACGGTCGACTGCGTGATCATTTACACCGTCGACGACGCGGGTGCGATCACCTCGCTCCGCGCCCACTGGGAACCGGATCGCGCGATGGCCACCCTGACCGCCCCGGAGGCACATCAGGTCGCTCCGGCGCGGGAGGGCGTCCGGTCGGACGAGTAGACACAGCGGGCACCTCGCGGGGCAGCGCCGCCGGACCCCTCCCCCGGCGGGGCGCCCGCGAGTCGGGAGGAACCGGGCAGGCCCGGTGACCTGCGCGGACGGCGTCGCCGTACAGGCGCGGAGTTCGTCCTGCCCGGGAACGGATCGCGCCCGCGTCACCGCCGTTCGACACCCGTTGTCGCCACCCGCCGCAGGGCCCCGAAGCGGTACGCCAGGGGGCGAGCGGGGGCCCTATACAGTTGAACAAGCGCTTGTTACCCTCCGCCCATGGTGTCCACAATTGTCTGGGGTACCGGCAACGTGGGCCGCGCGGCCATCCGTGCCGTCGAGGCCCATCCGGCACTGGAACTCACGGCCGTCCTCGTCCACGATCCCGCCAAGGTCGGCCGCGACGCGGGCGATCTCGGCGGGCTCGACCACCGTCTGGGCGTCGCGGCGACGGATGACATCGACGCGGTTCTGGCCACCGGCCCCCGCGCCGTGGTCTACGCGGCGTCCGGCGACATCCGCCCCGACGAGGCCCTCGCCGACATCGTCAGGGCGATCCGAGCCGGAGCCGTCGTCGTCACACCCTCGCTGTACGCGCTCTACGACCAGCGAAACGCCCCGCCGGAGCTGCGGGAACCGGTGCTGGCCGCCATCGCCGACGGGGGCGGCTCGCTGTTCGTCTCCGGCGTCGACCCCGGCTGGGGCAACGACGTGCTGCCACTGCTGATCAGCGGACTCGGCACCACCGTGGACGTGGTCCGCTGCCAGGAGATCTTCGACTACTCCACCTACGACCAGCCCGACTCGGTCCGCTACCTGGTCGGCATGGGCCAGCCGATGGACTACGAGCCGCCGATGATCGCGCCGACGGTCCCGACCATGGTGTGGGGCGGCCAGGTACGACTGATGGCGAGGGCTCTCGGCGTCGAACTCGACGAGATCCGGGAGACGCTGGATCGGCGCCCGCTCGCCGCCACGGTGGGCACCGCGACGATGGGCGATTTCGAGGCAGGCACCCAGGGCGCGGTCCGGTTCGAGGTGCAGGGCATCGTCGAGGGCGAGCCGCGCATCGTCATCGAGCACGTCACCCGCATCCACCCGTCCTGCGCGCCGGACTGGCCGACGCCGCCCGACGGCGAGGGCGCGCATCGGGTGATCATCGAGGGCCGCCCGCGCATCGAGGTCACGGTCGAGGCCACCGACGAGGGCGGCAACCGGTCCGCGGGCGGGAACGCCACCGCGGTCGGCCGGCTGGTGAGCGCCGTCGACTGGCTCGTGGCGGCCGAGCCCGGACTCTACGACGCGCTCGACGTCCCGCTGCGCCCCGCGGTCGGCAGGCTCGGAAGGAAACGATCATGAGAATCGACATCCCGGACGGAAGGGACGCGATCGAGTACGTGTGGGGCGAGATGGTCCCCGGCATCGGGGTCGCCGCCTCGAAACTCTCGCTGGCGGTGTACGCCCACACGACCCTCGGGCTCCGCGAGTTCGAGGCCGCGCGGCTGCGGATCGCGCAGATCAACGGGTGCGTCTTCTGCCTCGACTGGCGGACGGAACGGGACGGGCAGAAGGTCGAGGAGGAGTTCGCCGACGCGGTGACCCGGTGGCGCACCACCGACGCCTTCGACGACCGCACCCGGCTGGCCGCCGAGTACGCCGAGCGGTACGCCCTGGACCACCACAACCTCGACGACGAGTTCTGGACGCGGATGACCGCGCACTACAGCCAGGTCGAGATCGTGGAGCTGAGCATGTGCATCGGCTCCTGGCTGGCGTTCGGCCGGCTCAACCACGTGCTGGGCCTCGACACCGTGTGCATGCTGCCCAGCGGTCGCTCTCCCTCGGACAGGCGGTAGACGACCCGCGGCACTCCGGACACACGTCACCCATCCCCCAAGGCGCAACCCGATATGTAGAACCCGTTCTCCTTTGGTTGAGAGTGAGGAACCTCGCATGAGTGACAGCGCGTCGGCCGGTTCTGATTCCAAGGGCGTCTCACGCCGTGGATTCATCGCTGGAACCGGTTCTCTCTTGGGACTCGCGGCCCTCACCGGCCGCGCTCCCGCAGCCCACGCACAGGCCGCCTCCGCGACCGCTTCGATCGCCACCGGAGCGCACGTCCCCGCCCTGGTGATCGGCACCGGATACGGCGGCTCCGTCGCCGCCCTGCGTCTCGCCCAAGCCGGCGTCGACGTCCACATGATCGAGATGGGCATGGCGTGGGACACCCCCGGCGCCGACGGCAAGATCTTCTGTAACACGCTCTCGCCGGACCACCGGTCCTACTGGCTGCGTACCAGGACCAAGGCGCCGCTCAACTACTTCCTCGGATACCCGATCGACAAGGACATCTCCCGCTACACCGGGGTCCTGGACGCCGAGGAGTTCAGCGGCATCACGGTCTACCAGGGCCGCGGCGTCGGGGGCGGTTCGCTGGTCAACGGCGGCATGGCGGTCACCCCCAAGCGCGAGAACTTCGCCGCCATCCTCCCGTCGGTGAACCCCGACGAGATGTACGACGTCTACTACCCGCGCGCCAACGCCGGGCTCGGGGTCGGCACCGTCGACCCGGCCTGGTTCGACTCCACCGCCTGCTACCAGTACGCCAGGGTCGGCCGCAAACACGCCCAGCGTTCCGGCTTCCCGTTCGTCTTCGTGCCCGACGTGTACGACTGGGACTACATGAAGCAGGAGGCGGCCGGGACCGTCACCAAGTCGGCGCTGGACGGCGAGATCCTCTACGGCAACAACCACGGCAAGAAGTCGCTGCAGAAGACCTACATCGCCCAGGCCAAGGCCACCGGCAAGGTCACCGTCTCGGCGCTGCACAAGGTCACCTCGGTCGCTCCGACGGCCGGCGGCGGCTACACGGTCGTCATCGAGCAGATCGACACCAGTGGTGCCACCACCGCCACCAAGACCGTGACCGCGGACAAGGTGTTCTTCGCCGCGGGCAGCGTCGGCACCAGCAAGCTCCTGGTCAAGCTGAAGGCCACCGGCGTGCTGCCCGACCTGAACGACGAGATCGGCAAGGGCTGGGGCGACAACGGCAACGTCATGTGCGGCCGCGCCAACCACCTGTGGGACCCGACCGGCAAGCTCCAGTCGACCATCCCCTGCGGCGGCATCGACAACTGGGCCGCCGGCGGCGCCTTCGCCGAGGTCGCGCCACTGCCCACCGGGATCGAGACGTACGCCTCGTTCTACCTGTCGATCACCAACAATCCGCACCGCGCCCAGTTCTCCTGGAACGCCGCCACGGGAACGGTGGACCTGAACTGGCAGACCTCCTGGAAGCAGCCGGCCATCGACATGGCCAAGACTATCTTCGACAAGATCAACGCCAAGGAGGGGACGATCTACCGGACCGACCTCTTCGGCGTCTACAAGATCTGGGGCGACCACCTCACGTACCACCCGCTCGGCGGCGCGGTTCTGAACAAGGCCACCGACAACTACGGCCGCCTCGCCGGATATCCCGGGTTGTACGTCATCGACGGCTCGCTGATCCCCGGCAACACCACCGTCAACCCGTTCGTCACCATCACGGCACTCGCCGAGCGGAACATCGAAAAGATCATCGCCACCGACCTGTAAGGACGACCCGGCGCGATGACCGGCCACGGCCACCCGTGGCCGGTCTCGCAGGGTTTCATGCCTGCGGCTAGCGGCGTTGGCGGACGCCGCGGCGCCACACCTCGGCGATCGCGGCGATGGCGGTGATGTCGCGGGTCGGGTCGCCGTCGACGAGCAGAAGGTCGGCGCGTCGTCCGGGGGCGACGTGGCCGCGGTCGGCCAGCCCGAAGTGGCGGGCGGGCACGCTGGTGGCCGCAGCGAGCGCCTCCTCGTCGCTGAGCCCGGCTTCGGTGAGCAGGGAGAGTTCGCGGTGCATGGCGGCGCCGTGTACGGGGGCGAACGGGTTGGCATCGGTGCCGGCCAGCAGCGGTACTCCGGCTCGGTGCAGGGTCCGGGCGGCGTGGACGGCGTTGTCGGCGCAGCCGGGCAGCGCGTGGTCCGCCGCTTCCGCCTGCCCGCTGATCGCCTCGAAGTACGCCAACGTGGTGACCACGAACACGCCCTGCGCGGCGATCCGGGCGGCGAGCTCGTGCCCGGCCGGGTCGTCGGGCCCGGCGTCGGCGTACACGTGGGCCAGGCCGTCGATGCCGGCGTCCAGCGCGAGCGTGGCCTCCCGTACGGTGATCGCGTGGGCGATGGTGGTCAGCCCGTTGGCGTGGGCGGCCTCGACCAGCGCGGCCACGATCCGTGGCGTCAGCGCCGGCAGCCGGGCGCCGTGCACCGCACCGTCGTCGATCACGATCTTCAGGTAGTCGATTCCCTCGGTCAGCCGCGCCTCGACGAACCGCTTGGCCTGCCCGGGGTCCGCGACCGTGTCGAACCCGCCGACGGCATCACCGAACGCTTCCAGCGTCGAGGTGTCGAACCCGGCCATCAGCTGACTGGGGTGCCCACCCGGCGCGGTGGCGAGCATCCCGGCGCTGCGCAGGTCCGCCACCTCGTCGTCGCCGGCGGCCAGCTCACGCTGGCGGGCGAGGTTGCCGGGCAGGCAGAACATGTCCAACTCGGTGGTGACGCCGAAGGTCAGCGCCTGGGCGAGGCTGCCGTCGAAGATGTGGGTGTGCGCGTCGATCAGCCCGGGAAGCAGGGTCCTGCCGGACCCGTCGACCTCGACGTCGGCGGGGCGGCCGTCGGGTTCGGCGATCCGGTCCCCGTCGACGAGGACGTCGGCCCTCGGGACGGTCCGTTCACCGTCGAACACTCGCACATCACGGATCAGGGTACGCATCGGTCCTCCTGGTCGGCGTGGATCGCCGAGGCGGGGCCGCCCCGGCGGTTACGCGACCCAAGAGGCGGGACAGGTCCGCGAGTGTGACACGACAACCACGTCGGGAGACATAGATCACATGTGCCCTCACTCGTGTCACACTCCCGCGGTCGGCGTACCTCTCACCATGCGAACCTGGAAAGGAGGCCTCCACCATGACCGAGGGGCAGGCAGCCGACGTCGCGGCGGCCGACCACGCCACGCAGATCTTCGTCGGCCACCGGGAACTGCTGTTCTCGGTCGTCTACAACATCCTCGGCAGCGTCGCCGACACCGACGACGTGCTGCAGGAGACCTGGCTGTCCTGGGCGACCCGGACCCGGGCGGCGAACGCCGAGCGAGTCGACAACCCCCGCGCCTACCTGGTACGGGTCGCGGTGAACCAAGCCCTGGCCAGGCGAGCGGAGATCGACCGGCGGCGGGAAACGTATGTCGGGCAATGGTTGCCCGAGCCGGTCGTCACCCCGCTGGCGGACACCAGCGGCGCCGGCGGCGCCGGCGACGCCGCCGACGCCGCCGACGCCGCGGTCAGGGCCGACTCCGCCTCGATGGCGCTGCTCGTGGTGCTGGAGACCCTCACCCCGGCCGAGCGCGCCGTCTTCGTGCTGCACGAGGTGTTCGGCTACGCCCACACCGAAATCGCCGGCCTGCTCGGCCGCAGCCCCGCCGCGGTACGCCAGCTCGCGCACCGCGCCCGCGAACACGTCCACGCCCGACGCCCCCGCTACCACGCCGACCCTCGCCTGCGCCGCGAGGTGACCGAACGGTTCCTGTCCGCCGCGCTCGGCGGCGACCTGAAGGCCCTCCTCCAGGTCCTCGCGCCAGATGTGACACTGTGGACCGACGGTGGCGGGAAGGGCCCGGCCACCAGCCTGCACCCCGTCCGCGGACGCGACGCCGTCGCCCGAACCCTGCTGACCGTCGCCGCCAACGCGCGCGACCTCGTCGTCCGCTACCGGCGAGTCAACGGCGATCCTTCCGCGGTGCTCTTCGACAGCGCTTCCCCGATCGCCGTCCTGGTACTGGACCTGACTCCCGACAGCCACCGCGTGCGCGGAATCTACTCCGTCACCAACCCCGACAAGCTCGCCCGGATCGATGACCGGTGACACCGAGGCGGCGCCTGGCCGGCCTGACCGGCACCTGCTCTCGGGGCAGGTGAGGTCAGAACGGGTACTGCGCCGGCTTGCCGCGCATCGTGATCCAGCGGGTCTCGGTGAACGCCTCGACGTTCGCCGCGGCGCCGCCGAACCGGGACCCGGTGCCGGAGGCGCGTACGCCGCCGAACGGCGCGTTGGCCTCGTCGTTCACGGTCTGGTCGTTGATGTGCACGATGCCGGTGGGGATCCGCTCGGCGACCGCGAGCCCGTGCATCACGTCGCGGGTCACGATGCCGAGGGAGAGCCCGTACTCGCTGGCACCGGCCAACTCGACCGCCTCCTCGACCGAGGACACCCGGGTGACCGGGGCGACAGGGCCGAACACCTCGTCGGCGAAGGCGGGCGCGGTGAGCGGGACGTCGGCCAGCACCGTGGGCCGGTAGAAGAGCTGCTCATAGGATCCGCCGGCGGCGACCCTCGCGCCCTGGTCGGCGCTGGCCGTGACCATGCGGTGGATCTTGTCGCGCTGGCCCGCGTCGATGACCGGTCCCAGCGCGACCTCGCCGGACGCCGGGTCGCCGACCGGCAACGCGCCGGCCTTCTCCGCCAGACGCTCCACGAACTCGTCGTACAGCCGGTCGGAGACCAGGTGACGGCCGGTCGTCATGCAGATCTGGCCCTGGTGGAAGAACGATCCCCACGCGGCCAGGTTCACCGCCGCGTCCACGTCCGCGTCGTCGAGCACCAGCAGCGCGGAGTTGCCGCCGAGTTCGAGGTGCGCGCGCTTGAGGTGCCGGCCCGCGAGCTCGCCGATCCGGCGGCCCACGGGGGTCGAGCCGGTGAACGAGATGACCCGGATGCTCGGATCGGTGACCACGGCCTCGCCGACGTCGGCGCCGCCGGGCAACATCTGCAGGACGCCGGGCGGCAGGCCGGCCTCCTCGAAGACGCGCGCCATCAGCGTTCCGCCGGTGACCGCGGTGCGCGGGTCCGGCTTGAGGATGACCGCGTTGCCGAGCGCGAGCGCCGGGGCGACCGACCGGATGCCGAGGATGATCGGCACGTTGAACGGCGAGATCACGCTGACCACGCCCGCCGGCATCCGGCGTGCCATGGACAGCCGCGGCTCCTCCGACGGCAGGACCTCGCCGATCGCCCGGCCGGGCAGAGAGGATGCCTCGTAGCACTCCTCTGCCGCGACGTGCAGCGCGAACCCGGCCATCCCGGGAACCGCGCCGACCTCGCGGATGTTCCAGCCGCTGATCTCCTCGGCGTGCTTCTGCCAGAGATCCCCGGCCCTGCGCAGTACGGCGGCACGCGCGGTGTGCGGCAGCGCCGCCCACTCCCTCTGCGCCCGCGCGGCGGTCACACCGGCCTCGGCGACGTCCTCGGGGGTCGCCCGCCCCATCCGGCCGAGCTCCCTCCCGGTCGCGGGCTCGACGACCGCGTAGTCGCCTCCGCGTCCGGCGGTCCACTCGCCGTTCTTGAAGATGTTGCCCTGCCAGTCGACGCTGTCGAGAAGTCCCACAGCGGGCGTCCTTTCCTCTAGTCTTCAGTGGCTCATGCGCAGAACGGGTTTCAGCACGTCGCCCCGGTGGCTGGCCGCGAGCGCCTCGTCGATGTCGGCCAGGTCGTAGAACCGGACCAGCCGGTCGAACGGGAAGCGTCCCTGCCGGTGCAGCTCGACGAGGGTGCCGATGAGCGTCTCGCTGCGTCCGCTGCCGCCGAGCGTGCCGATCACCCGCCGGCCCCACAGCGTCGACAGGTGGTCGAGGCTGAACTCCGCGCCCGCCGGTGCCCCGCCGATGAGCACGCAGGTTCCGAGCATCCCGACGCTGTCGGCAGCCTGGCGTACGACGGGGATGACGCCGGTGCACTCCAGCGAGTAGTCGGCCGGGCCGTCGCAGATCCGGTGCACCTCGGCCACCGGATCGGCCTCGTCGGCGTTGACGGTGTGGGTGGCGCCGAACTCCTCCGCCAGGACGAGCCGGGCCGGGTGCCGGTCGACGGCGATGATCCTCGTGGCCGGGGAGAGCCGGGCGGCCATCACCGCGGCCAGGCCGACCGCGCCGACGCCGTACACCACGAGACTCGATCCGGGCCGGGGCTTGAGCGTGTTCAGCACCGCCCCGGCCCCGGTGGAGATGCCGCAGGCGAGCGGGCCGAGCAGCTCCAGGGGCGCGTCCTGGGGGACCACGACCAGGGCCTCGGCCCAGGTGAGGGCGTACGTCGAGAACGAGGACTGGCCGAAGAAGTGGCTGTGCACCGGTGGCCCGTCGGGCCGGCGCAGCGCGGTCTGTCCGGCACGCGGGCCGAGCAGCCGCCCGCCCCCGCAGAGCGCCTCACCGAGGCGGGCGCAGTAACGCGGCTCCCCGTCCCGGCAGTTGCGGCAGGTGCCGCACGACGGCCAGCCGATGACCACGTGGTCACCGGGTCGTACGGCGGTGACCCCGTCGCCCACGGCCACCACCTCCCCCGCGCCCTCGTGGCCCAGCACGCCGGGGAACGGCATCGGCAGATCCCCCTGCCGCGTGATCGCGTCGGTGTGGCAGATCCCCGAGGCGACGATCTTCACCAGGGCCTCGCCCGGTCCTGGCTCGTCGAGTTCGAGCTCCTCGATGTGGAACGGGCCGTCGAGCTCGTCGACGACCGCGGCGGTCACCCTCATCGGGTTCCTCCTTCGTGGATCGCGGGTCGCGGCAGCGGCGGGGTCAGCCGCTCGACCAGGCGCGCGGCGTCGAGGACGACGTCGTCGCGCATGGCGGCACCGGCGAGCTGCAGGCCGACCGGCAGACCGCCGGCCAGCGCCACCGGCACCGAGACCGCGGGCAGCCCCGCGGCGTTGAACGGCGAGGTGAGCCGGGTCAGCACCAGCTCGACGGGCCACTCCCGCCCGTCGACGGTGAGGGTCATCGCGCCGATGGCGGGCGCCGTCACCGGCACCGTGGCGCCGGCCAGGACGTCGTACGAGGCGAGCGCCCGGTGCAGTGCGGCCACGAGGCGGCGGACCGCGGCCTCGTGCCGCTCGACCTCCTCGTCGCCGGGCGGAGCCATCCGCATCAGCTCGGCGATGTCCGGCCCGAACCCGGCGGGGTCCCGCTCGAACGCGGACCGGTGGAAGGCACCGGCCTCGCCGAGGATCCTGGCGAGCACGGCCTGCGGCATCAGCTCCTCGCCGGGGATGACGACGTCCTCCACGCGCGCCCCGTGGTCCTCGATCCGGGCCCGGGTGGCCGCGAGCGCCTCGCGCACCTCCGGGGCGAGCACCGCGTCGTACCAGCCGCCGAGCCAGCCGACCCGCAGGTCCGCGGGCGGGTCGGCCGGCGCCGGCGCGGCGATCCCGGTCATCAGCAGCGCGGCGTCGTCCACGGTGCGCGCCAGGACGCCGAGGTGGTCCAGCGACGGGGCGAGGGGCAGCACCCCGTCGAGCGGGACGCGGCCGCGGCTCGGCTTGAACCCGACGCAGCCGCTGAGCGCGGCCGGGATGCGCACGCTGCCGGCCGTGTCCGACCCGAGCGCCCCCAGAGAGCTGCCGGCGACGACGGAGGCCGCCGATCCGCCGGAGGAGCCGCCGGGGATGCGGCCCCGGCGGTACGGGTTGTGGGTGGGGCCGAAGAACGCGCTGTCCGTGCGCCCTCCCCACGCCAGCTCGTGCGTGGTGTGCTTGCCGAGGACCACGACCCCCGCGTCCCGCAGCCGGATCACCGCGCTCGCGTCCCGCGCCGGCACGTGGCCGGTGAACCTGGGCGACCCGTAGCCGGTGCGTACGCCCGCCGTGTCGATCAGGTCCTTGATCCCGACGGGGATGCCGTGCAGCGGGCCGCGCCGCAGGCCGCGGGCCAGCTCGTCGGCGAGACCGGCCGCCTGGGCGCGGGCCTCGTCGGCCGTCACCGTGGCGTACGCGTGGAGGTGCGGCTCGGTGGTCTCGATCGTGGCCAGCATCCGCTCGGCCAGGTCGACGGGGGACAGCTCACCGGCGGCGATGGCGGCCGCGGCGGCCGCGGCCGTCTCAACGTGAGGCGGCATCGGCACCACGCTCCCGGACGAAGTAGCCGACGGGGAACAGGCTCAGGCCGGTCCGGTCGCGCACCAGGCCCCACAGCCCGCGCGGGAGCCAGAGCGCGGCGGCGATGCCGACGGCGCCCAGGAGCACCAGGTACCACGAGCCGTAGTCGGCCAGCAGCTGCTGCAACGCGAAGAAGATCACCGCACCGAGCAGCGGACCCTCGATGTAGCCGATGCCGCCGATCACGACGATGAAGATCATGTACGCCGACCACTGCACGCTGAAGATGGCATCCGGGTTGACGCTGAGCGAGCTCACCGTGATCACCCCGCCGGCCGCGCCGCAGCCGGCGGCGGACACGAGGTAGACCATGCGCTTGGCCCGCCGTACGTCGATTCCGACGGAACTCGCGGCCGTCTCCTCGTCGCGCACCGCCATGAGCGCGAGACCGAGCCGCCCGCGCAGCAGCAGGTAGCACCCGGCGATCGTCGCCAGCGCGAGCGCGAGCGCGATCCAGTAGGTCAGCGCTCCCCGGAAGGTCTGGTCGATGCCGGAGAGCCCGGCCAGGCCCTTGCCGCTGGCGCCGCCGAGACTGTCGACGCGTACGACCAGGAGCCGGTAGACCTCGGCGATCACCCAGGTCCCGACGGCGAAGTAGTCGCCGCGCAGCCGGAAGGCCAGCCACGAGGTGGGCAGTGCGAAGATCACGCAGGTGACCGCGGCGAGCGGGACCGCGAGGAACGGCGAGACCCCCTGGTCGGCCAGAGCGATGACGCTGTAGGCGCCGATGCCGATGTACGCCTGCTGGCCCACCGAGACCAGGCCGCCGAACCCGGCGAGCAGGTTCCACATGCTCGCCAGCGCGATCAGCACGAAAAGGTTGACCATCGTGTCGGTGACGTTGGTGAACACCAGGAACGGAAGCGCCACGAGGACCACGACGGCGACCAGCATGACGACGGCCGACGGCTTCGAGGACCGGGCCGAGCGGCTCACGTCCACGGCCGCCGCCGCGCGTGAGATCAGCGTCTGGGAGATCGTCATACGGTCCGTCCTGCGATCAGGCCCTGCGGCCGGAAGGCCAGCACGGCGAGGAAGACGAGGTGTCCGGCGAGCAGGGTCAGCGCGGGGTCGATCTGCGCGCCCACCGACTGCGTGACGCCGAGGACCATGCCGCCGAGCAGCGTCCCCCACGGGGACCCGAGCCCGCCGATGACGACCGCCTCGAAGGCGAAGATCAGCCGCGACGGGCCGATCGACGGGTCGAACGACGAGCGCATCCCGAACATCAGGCCGGCGAGGGCCACGGTCGCGAACGCGATGGCGGTCGCGATGCCGTAGATGTGACGGCTGTCGGCACCCACCAGGTTCGCGGTCTCGCGATCGTCGGAGGACGCGCGCAGCATCCGCCCGAGGCCGGTACGCGACAGGAACATCTGGATGCCGACCAGGACGACGACGGCCAACAGGAACGTCGTCAGCGAGAGGTAGCCGACGGAGATCGAGCCGGTGAGCTCGAACGAGCCCGTGGCGAACGAGCCTCCGTCCAGGGTGCGCGTGTCGGCGGAGAAGATCTCCAGCAGCACGTTCTGCAGCACGATGGAGAGGCCGAACGTGACGAGCAGCGTGGCCAGCGGTCCGGAGGACAGGCTGCGTTGCAGCAGCACCCGCTGGGTCAGGTAGCCGAGCACCGCGAAAAGCGGGACGGTCACCACCAGCACGATCCACAGAGGCAGTCCCGTTCCGCTGATCAGGGCCAGAGCCAGGAACGACGCGACCACCGCGAGGTCGCCGTGCCCGAGGTTGACGATCCGCATGACGCCGAACATCAGCGACAGGCCGGTCGCGAACAGCGCGTAGAGGCCGCCGAGCATCAGCCCTTGGATGACGGCGTTGAGCCAGTTCATGTCAGTTGTCCCTCTCCTGCCTGCCCGGCCGGGAGCGCCGCTCCGATACCGAAGTACGCGTGCTCCACCTGCTCGGCGGTCAGGTCCGCGGGCCGCCCTTCGAGTACGGACCGGCCTTCCAGCAGGCAGTGCACCCGATCCGCCACCCGTATGGCCTGCGAGACGTCCTGTTCGACGATCAGTGCGGTGGTGCCGGTGCCGACGATGTCCGGGAGCACCTCGTAGATACGGCGCACGATCACCGGCGCGAGGCCCAGGGACAGCTCGTCGATGAGCAGCAGGTCGGGGTTGGACAGCAGCGCCCTGCCGATCGCCACCGCCTGCTGCTCGCCGCCCGACAGCTGCGAGGCGCTCTGCCTGCGCCGGTCGGCCATCCACGGGAACAGTTCGTGTACGCGGGCGACCGTCCAGGGGCCGGGCCGCTTCCGGTAGGTGCCGGTCAGCAGGTTCTCCTCGACCGTGAGGGACCGGAACAGCCGCCGGCCCTCCGGCACCAGGGCGACTCCTTCGGACACCCGCTTGTGGGCGGGGAGGCGGGTGATGTCGCGGCCGCCGAGGTGAACGGTTCCCGAGGTCGGGGGGTTCAGCCCGGCCAGGGCGCGCAACAGCGTGGACTTGCCCGCGCCGTTGGCCCCGATGATCGCGAGGACCTCGCCCTTCGCGACCTCCAGGCTGAGACCGTCCACCGCGCGGAGCTGCCCATGGTGCACGGTGAGGTCACGGATGGAGAGCAGCGTCATGACGTCGTCTCCTCATCGGCCCTGTCATCGGCTCTGTCATCGGCCGTGCCATCAGCCCTGTCATCGACTCTGTCATCCGCCGTGCCATCGGCCATGTCGGCCTCCGGACCGCCGCCCAGGTAGAGCTCGCGCACCTTCGGGTCGGCGAGCACCCGCATCGGCTCGTCATCCGCGATCACGTCGCCACCGGCGAGGCAGACCATCCGTCCGACGGTCTTGACCAGCGCGTGCACGACATGCTCGATCCACACGATGGCGAGGCCCTCGGCGTGCAGGTGTTTCACGACCTCGACGAGTTCGAGCACCTCCGGCTCGGTCAGCCCGCCCGCGACCTCGTCCAGCAGAAGGAGCCGGGGGCCCGTGCCCAGGGCGCGGGCCACCTCGAGGCGCTTGCGCTGAAGCAGCGCGAGTCGTCCCGCGGGGGTGTTGGCCAGGTCGGCCAGGCCGGTGCGGTCGAGCACCCCCATGGTGTGCGCCCATGCCTCCTTGCCCTTGAGCGCGGCTCCCTGGTAGCCGCACACCAGCACGTTCTCGAATACGGTCAGGTGCTCGAAGGGGCGGGGCACCTGGTAGGTACGGCCGATGCCGGCGCGTGTCCGGGCGTGGGGCGGGACGTCGGTGACCTCCCGCCCCTCGAACCACACCGCACCGCTGTCCGGGCGGAGGTCACCGGAGATCATCGCGAACAGGCTGGACTTGCCGGCTCCGTTCGGGCCCACGATCCCGAGCGCCTCACCCGGCTGGACCGAGAGCGTGAGGTCCCTGGCGACGGTCACCTTGCCGAAGCTCTTGGTGATGTCGTCGAGGCGCAGCAGTGGCTCGCCCATCAGGCGTGGGTGGGCAGGAGGTCGCCGCCGACCGGGACGGCCTTGTTCGGCGTGTTGTCCACGATCACGACGTCCCAGGGGAACTTCTCGCCCTTGCGCCACTGGCCGCCGACCGGGTGCTGAATCGCGATGCCGGGCTCCGGTCCCGCGGTGAAGTCCAGGTTGCCGCTCATGCAGTTGATCTTCATGGAGCGCAGCTTGGAGGCGACCTCATCACGGTCCTTGGGGTCATCGGCGTCCTTGAACGCCTGGATCGCGATCTCGAACAGCGAGTACACCGAGCCGAGGGCCTGGGTCCACTGCTTGCCCGTGGACGCGGCGAAGTCGTCGGCGAGCTGCTTGGCGGTCCTCCCGTCCAGGACGGACGTGTAGGGGTGCGCCGGGCTCCACCAGAAGTCGGTGGCGATGTTGTCGGCCAGCGAGCCGAGCGCCTCGGCCTCCGACGGAAACAGCATGACCTTCGCGACGGTGGCCAGCTTGGGCTTGAAGCCCTGCTGCTGCGCCTGCTTCCAGAAGGTCTGGAAGTCCGGAGGGATCGGGGTGCAGGTGAACAGCTCGGCGCCCGATTCCTTGAACTTCGCGATCTGGGCGGTGAAGTCGGTCGCGCCGTCCTGGTAGGCGCCGCCGTCGATCGGGCGGTAGCCGGACTTCTCCATCATCGGGCCGAGGCCCTGCCGGAACGCGTTGGCGTCGGTGTCGTTGGGCCACAGTGCCGCGACGTTCTTGTTGGAGACGTCCATGCGCTCCCACATCGGGAAGAAGCAGTCGGCGAACTCCTGCATGCCGAAGAAGAACAGCGTCGTGTACGTGAAGCCCTCGCCCGACTTGCCGCCCCGGCCGTGGAACCACGCCTCCCACGGGGCGATCGTGGTGACGTTGGGGATCTTGTTGGCCTCGCACTGGTCGGCGACGGGGTTGGTGGTGTCGGGCGTGGAGGACCCGACGATCAGGTCCACCTTGTCGCTGTTGATGAGCTGCCGGGTGACCTCGGTGGCACGGTTCGGGTTGGACTGCGTGTCCTTGACGACGATCTCGATCCTGCGCTTCTTGCCGCCGGCGGTGAAGCCGTTCTTGATCGCCTCCTGGATCTGCTTGACCACGAAGTTGTCGGCGGTGGCGAAGCCGGCCAGCGGACCGGTCTGGGGGCTGACGTAGCCGATCTTGAGTACGTCGGACGACGAGGTGCCCGTCCCCTTCAGCCCGCCGCAGGCGCTCAGCAGGGAGGTGCCGCCGACGGCGGCGGCGCCGAGACCGATCGTGCTGAGGAAGGAACGGCGGTCCATGCCGCCCATGGAAGCGTCGCTCACGCAGACTCCTTGTGTCGACGGTGTCCATGGGCGTGCTTCGCGCGCCTTCGGAACACCGGGGTTGCTCAGGGGATGGGTAAGTCGTCCGAGATCGCTCGGCCACCTCGTGGCCGGGAACGGCACCGGACCCTCGGTGCCGGGAAGTGGACCTGACCGTACGGGCCCGTTAACACGGGAGCAACAGGGTGTTCCAGAAGTTCGAACGCGATTTGCTTTCTTCGAACGCGGCCAGGGAGTGGGCCGTGCGCGGCAGGGCTTGGTTCGTCAGACGCGACCTACGGCAGCGGCCGGTATCCGAGGCGCCTCGAGATCTCGGCGGCCGCCCGCCGGAGGCCCGGTTCGAGACGTCCCGCCAGCGCCTCGATGGAGGTCGGCGCGACGGTCAGATGGACGGCGACGTTGACCGCCGCGACGACCTCGCCCGAACGGTCCCGCACCGGCGCCGCGAACGACCGCAGACCCGGGGCGAGCTCCTCGTCGTTGGCCGCTACACCGCTTTGACGCACCTTGGCGAGGGCCGTCATCAGCTGCTCGCGGTTCGTGATCGTCTTGGGTCCCCGGCGTGCCATGTCGGTGCGGTCGAGGATCTGGCGGAGCGTCGCCGGGTCCTTGTACGCCAGCAGTACCTTGCCCATGGACGTGCAGTAGGCGGGCAGCCGGGAACCGACGTGCAGGTTGAGGTCCATGGCGAGGGAGCTGCGCCGGCCGCTGCGCCTCCTGTCCACGTAGACGACGTCCGGCCCGTCGCACAGTCCCATGCTGACCGTGAACCCCGTGTCGTCGGCCAGGGCCTGGAGCAAGGGGGCGGCGACCCGCGTGAGATCCATGGAGTCGATCGCCGCGAACCCGAGATCGACCACCCGGGGGCCGAGGAAGTACTTCTTGGTGTCCGGATCCTGTTGGATGTACTCCAGCGTGGTCAGGGTGGCGACGTACCGGTACGTCGTGCTCTTGTTGAGCCCGACGGCCCGCGCCAGATCGGCGATCCCCAGCACGGAGCGGTTCCCGCTGAAGGCGGACAGGATGCGCAGGCCGCGCTCCAGGGACACGGAGAAGGAAGCGGAGGTCTCGGTCGTCGCGCGACCGCGGGGGTGGGGCGTCTTGTCAACGGTCACGAACGTCAGAATACGGGCATACCGTTTTAACTACTCGAACGGTGCATTGACCGCCGGTCCGATCGCGTGAACGCTTCTCGACTGGACGGCGCCACGGCCTTCCCCCGGGGCGGCCCCTGGACGGCACAACCGCACAAACCACTGCAACGAGGAGAAACGAGCTATATGCCCCGAGTGGAGCGCATCGGGAGTGCCTGGCAGAAGAGGCACATCGGACACTTCATCGGCGGCGACTGGGTGGCCTCCGACTCCGGCCGCTCGTACCAGAACCGCTCCCCCTGGTCCGGCGAGGTGCTCAGCGAGGTCGCCGCCGGCGACGGCGAGGACACGCAACGGGCGATCACCGCGGCTCACCTGGCGTTCGGCGGCTGGGCCGGCGCGCCGCCCTGGCGGCGGCAACAGATCTTCCTGCGCGCGGCCGACATCCTCGAAGGCCGCCGCACCGAGGTTCTCGGCGCCCTCGCCGCGGAGACCGGGTGCGGTCGCCACTTCGGCGACGTCCAGATCGGCTTCGCGCTGAAGCTTCTCCGTCAGGCCGCCCAGCTGGCCTACCAGCCGACCGGGCACCTGCTGCCGTCGGACGTCGAGGGCACCCAGGCGATGGCCGTCCGCCGTCCGGTGGGCGTGGTCGCGGCGATAGCGCCGTGGAACGCCTCCCTCACCCTGTCCGGCCGGGCCGTCGTCGGGCCGCTCGCCCTGGGGAACACGGTCGTGCTGAAACCCTCGGAGGAATCCCCCTACACGGGCGGCGCCCTCTGGGCGGAGATCCTCCAGGAGGCCGGCCTGCCCCCGGGAACGTTCAACGTCGTCACCCACGCGCCGGGCGAAGCCGGCGTCGTGGGCGACACGATGCTCGCGAGCCCCCTCGTCAAGCGGATCAACTTCACCGGGTCGACGCCGACGGGACGGCGTCTCGCCGAGAAGGCCGGGAGGCACCTGAAGCGCGTCGTGCTCCAGCTCAGCGGCCAGAACCCGCTCATCGTCGTGCGCGACGCCGACGTCGAGTACGCCGTGAACGCCTCGGCCTATGGCGCCTTCATGCATCAGGGGCAGGTGTGCATGTGCGCGAGACGCGTGTATGTCGAACGTCCGCTGGCCGAGGAGTTCAACGCGCGGTTCGCCGCGAAGGTGGCGAACCTGCCGACCGGTGACCCGTCCGACCCGGCGACCGTCGTCGGTCCGGTGATCAACGAATGGGCCCTGGCCCTCCTGGATCGCCGCGTCAAGGAGGCCGTCGAGCTCGGCGCCCGCGTTCTGGCCGGTGGCGTCCCCGCGCCACCGTGCTACCCGGCCACCGTGCTCACCGACGTCCCCGACGAGGCCGAGATCGCGCAGGGCGAGACCTTCGGCCCGGTCGTGATCGTGGAGGCCGTCGACTCGGCCGAGGACGCGGTCACCCGCGCGAACGCGTCGGACCTCGGCCTGGCCGCCTCGATCATCACGGGCGACGCCCATCGCGGACTGCGGCTGGCGTCGAGGCTGGACGCCGGCATCGTCCACGTGAACGACCAACCCGTCAACGACGAGCCGCACATGCCGTTCGGCGGTGTCAAGGACAGCGGCTGGGGGCGGTTCGGGCTCGGCTTCGCCGCCGAGGAGTTCTGCGAACTCCAGTGGGTCACCGTACGCGACCAGGACCGGACGTTCCCCTTCTGACGCGACGGCCCGGCCGGTACGTGCCCTGGCGGAGTCTCACCAGGGGGACGGGGCAGGCGGCGCGACGACCGGCGGACGGTCGTCGCAGGTGATGGTGTTCGGCAGGACCCACGGGGCGAGCCAGGGCCCGGTGGTGCCGCCGCCGTCGTTCCCGCCGAGGTCCGTCAGCGAGAACTCCGAACCGGTGGGCGGGAAGTTGAACGACCCGCAGTTGTTGACCCCGACCGCGCCGACGTTGCGCGCGTCCACGTTCTCGAAGGAAGCGCCCCCCTTCACGCGCGCGCTCACCACCGACGTGCCCGTGCCGTCGACCCTGATGTCCTTGAAGTGGACATTCGTGATCGAGTACAGGTCCTTCACCGGCCAGTCGCTGACCAGCATGATCGCGTTGTGGGTGTTGTCGAGGAAGTGGTCCCCGACCACCTGGATGTCCGCGTCGATGTTCTTCTCGAGCGCGTAGAACCAGATGGCTCCCAGGCCGATGTTCCAGTTCAGCTCGTAGGTGCCGGCGCGGACCGTGGTGTTGTTCGCGATCCGCAGGTGTCCGGTGAACGCCTCCGCTCCGAAGCGGGACCCGACCTGGATGGCGCTGCCCTCACGGATCGGGTCGGCGATGAGGTTGTTCGAGACGGTGTTGTCCGTGCCGCCGTAGATGGCGATGCCGTTCGCGAGCACCGGCGTCTGCACCGTGTTGTGGTCGAACGTGTTGCCGGCGTCGGCGGTCTTCTCGGACCACATGGCGAGGCCGTCGTCACCCGAGTTGCGGATGAAGTTGTTCGAGACGACCGAGTTCGTGACGCCGGTGTGGAAGTTGAGGCCGTCGGCGATCTGGTCGACGATGACGTTGTTCGTGATCCGCAGGTTCGTCATCGGCCCGTCGAACCACATGCCCACCTTGGTGTGCCGGATGTGCAGGCCGTCGATGGTCGAGTCGCTCATCGCCCCGCCGATTCCGTTCACC
This sequence comes from Microtetraspora glauca, assembly GCF_040656155.1. NCBI lineage: Bacteria > Bacillati > Actinomycetota > Actinomycetes > Streptosporangiales > Streptosporangiaceae > Microtetraspora > Microtetraspora glauca. The sequence goes on along the minus strand of NZ_JBFALK010000019.1, from coordinate 141,940 downwards.
TGGTCGGTGTCGACGCGCTCGCGGACGTCGCCCTCGATCGCGAAGCCGGACAGGTGGACGTTCCTGCTGCCCCCGGCTGAGGCGTCCTTGCCGTAGAAGCCGACGCCGGTGTGCACGGAGCCGTCGGGAGCGGGGGTGCCGAGCGTGACCTCGCGGCCCCTGACGATCGTGTACCAGCTGCCTGCGCCCTCGATCGTCACGTCGTCGACGATGATGTGGCGGTTCACCTGGTAGGTGCCCGGCGGGATGTAGACCCTGAGGTGCTGACGTTTCGCGAAGGCGATCGCCTTGCCGAAGGCGCCCGCGGAGTCGCGCCGGCCGAGCGGGTCGGCGCCGAACGCCAGCACGTTCGCCGCGACGACCCTGACGTGGGGCGGGCCGACGAGCTCCGAGTCGAGCAGGTCGATGACCGTCCAGGCGGCGTTGCTCCCGGCGGGCACCGTGAGCCGCACCTTGTCACCCGCGCGGTACGTCCTGCCGAGTAGGAGGCGCTGCTCGTCGTAGAAGTGGTTCGGGCGGAACGGCTTCGTGATCGCCGGGGCGGGGGTCGTGGCCGCCGGCACGCAGGAGCACTCGGTGATCCACCAGTCGGGGTGCAGCAGATCGGCGTTCGGGTCGTTCGTGAACGGATACTGGTTGTACAGCCACGCGTACCGCGACGTGAGGGTCATGGTGGACCGGCTCCTGCCGTTCACCGTGACGTCGAGCGGCGCGGTGATGCCGCCCCCGCCCGGTGCGTCCGGGACGCTGTACCGCACGGTGATCGCGTTGGCCGCCTTCGGCAGCGTGAACTCGACGTACTGTCCCGGTGCCAGCGTGACCGCCTTGCGGCCGGACGCCTCCGCGGCCAGCGTGTACGCGGTACGGTCCGGGCCGATGATCGTGCCGTTCGTCGTGGCGTCCTCCGCCTCCTGCTCGACGAAGCCGACATCGGCGCCCCGGCCCGTGACGAGCGACGGGTCGATCGCGGCGCGGGTCACCATGGGAGGCGAAGCGCCGGCCGCGCCCTTGTCGGCGAGGGCCGTACCGCCGAGCGCGACGCCGAACCCGACGGCGACCGCGGTCACCGTCGCGACCGCCACCGCGGCCCTGCGCGACGGCCCGCCGGACCATCTCGCTGAAGCCGAACCTCCTGTGATGCTCCGTGACATCGAATGCTCGTTTCTGTGGGGGGTGAACACCTGAAAACGCTCGAGGCGGAGCGGACGCCCTGAGGGTGAGGTGACAGTAAGTCCCCCGCACTAGGCCCCACAAGGTTTTGTGAAGGAGTTACGTAGATGTGCCGTTCCCTTGCGGCTGCAGTACGGATTCTTGCGGTCACTTCCGTAAGCCGCCGCAAAAGTTCGCAACACACGACCGGCCACGACGCGAACTGGACACGGAACGCCGACTCGGCCACACCCTGTCGGACACCGCCACGACCATCCGGACGGCGTCCGCTCACGCCGGCGTCAGGAGAGGAGGCCCGCTCCCCGCCCCCGGATCTCCCCCTGTCCCTCCGGCTCCTGACTCGGATCGAGCCGCTGGTGCAGGCGCCGGGCCGTACGGACGAATCCGCTCGTCCCCTCGCGCGCGGCGATCTCGGCGATCATCGGGATCGTGCCGCGCGCGTCCGCCCAGCGGGCGGCCTCGACGGCGAAGGTGAGCGCCTGGGTGTGGCCGGAGTGCGGGCGCTCACCCGGCCCCGGCAGGTAGACGGGCAGCAAGCCGGTCATGACCTCCCACACCTCCCGGTGCGCGCCCTTCCTCGCGCAGTCCTCCAGAGACGACGTCACGTGGTTCAGCTTGGCGGAGGCCCGGCGAAGGGTGAGGCCGAGCTGCCTGCCGCACTCCACGGCGGACAGGCTGCCGTCTGCGGCCGCCCGCAGCAGCAGGTCCTGGCCGCGTTCAGGCGACTGGAACCAGCCGCGCTCGGCCAGCAGGGCGGCGACCAGCAACGCCAGCCCCTCACCGGCCGGCCCGTCCTGGTGGAACAGCTCGGCCACGTACTGGTGGAAGTGGCCGGGCCGGTCCCAGGCGTCGAGCAGGTGCGGCAGGAGATGCATGGCCACCGCCTCCCGGTCCGAGGGCAGCAGGAGCCGCCAGTGCGACATGTAGGCGCCGTGCTCGTCCCAGCGGGAGGAGGGCGGGTCGGCCAGGAGCGCGTCGACCAATGCCAGTCCCGTCGGCTCCAGCCGGATGCGGGGGTGCAGCGTGGGGGTGTGTCTCCCCGGCTGCTGGTCGTGGGTGTAGTCGCCGCCGGCGTGGGACCAGTCCACGCGCGTCTCGGGCTCGGGCCGTTCCTTCAGCCAGCGCGCCAGCGTGGTCCCCGCCTCGGAGGTCAGCCTCCCCGCGCGGTCCGTCACGGCGGGATCAACCCCCCGGGGCAGGCGCAGCAGCGCCTGCTGCAGGTCGGCGGGCAGCGCCCGCAGGCCCGCCCGTTCGTAGCCCTCCAGGCGGGTGACCAGCTCGGCGGGGTCGAGGTGGCCCGAGGTGAGGGTCGGTGTGGCCAGCAGGTACGGCGGGAGCGCCCCGGCTTTCAGGGCGGCGTGGATCTCGGCGCAGCGCAGCAGCATGGCCCGGTGCGGCGGTGAGACGGTACGCGGATCGGGCAGCCGGTCACGCGGTTCCTGCTGCTCCTCCTGCTCCTCGTGCTCCTCGGGAACGGGCGGTTCCTGGCCGGGGAAGGCGGCCTCGCGCAGCAGCGCCTCGGCCCATTGTCCGAGGTGGGACCAGTGGCGGTGGCCGTACAGCTTGTTCCGGCCGTCCCGGCCGCGCGGCGCATTCCTGGCCTCCGGGTGGCGAACGAAGCCGTCGAGCCAGCGTTCGAAGGCGACGCCGTCGCGCAGCCGGCCGTACGTGCCGGCCAGGTCGTCGAGCGCCGGAGGGAACGGCTCACGGGCGGGTGCCTCGAACGACGGGAGCGGGACGGCCTGGAAGTCGTCGTCCTCCACCGGCGGCGAGTCCACCTCGCCGTACGCCTCGGACAGCCGCGCCGCCAGGTCCGCGGGCAGCATGGTCGCCGCCTCGCGCACGGCCTCGGCGCCGACCGGCGAGAAGCGTCCGGCGTGCTTGACGGCCAGCCGTACCGATCGCTCCTGGACCTCGTACGACACGGACAGGAACGCCGAGGCGAGAGCGGGCGCCAGATGGTCGAGGTCGCCGCCGGCGTCGCGGGCCGCCTGGTCGAGCAGGGTCAGCCCGGCACGCACCAGCTTGCCCTCGGGTCGGAACAGCAGCGCCTCCACCGCCTCGTTGACCTCTTCGCCGGTCAGGCCGCCGGCGCGGCGCAGTCGCCTCAGCGCCAGCTCGGCCACCGGCCCCGGCGCGGCGGGCAACAGCCGCAGGTAGTCGCGGGAGCGTTCCGGGCCGGGAGCCGGGTCGAGCAGGTCGTGCAGGCGGGCGAAGAAACGCAGGTCGGCGGCACCGCCGCCGAGCAGGAACCGCCGGACGCAACCGTCGACCAGCAGGTCGCGGCTGACCCGGCCCGCGTCGGCCAGGTCGCGGAGCGAACGCAGCCAGGAGTGCCCGTTCCGGGCCCATTCGGGCGGGTCGAGCCGGTCCTCTCGCAGTGCCCGGCCCACGCCCTCGGCCGCGAAGATCCGGGGGACCAGGTGCTCGGTCAGCGGGTCGCGCTCCAGGTCGGGCGGGGCGGATACCCAGGCGACCACGAGCGGATCATGGTCGGGCGGGACGGCTCCGGTGCGGCGCAGGAGTTCCAGCGCCAGTTCCGCGCTGTCGTCCCTGGCCTGTGCCCGGCTGCCGCGCAGGCGCAGGGCCAGCCGGACGGCGAGGTCGGCCTGCCACTCCGGCGGGCGGGCGGCGATGACCGTCAGCAGCGGGCCGAGGTCGGCCTCCGTCCGCCAGCGGGCGAAGTCTCGCCGGTAGAGCCAGGTCGCGACGGCCGCCGCGCCGCCGAGCGTGCCCGCGCCGGCGACCCGCATGGGCTCGATCCAGTTCTCGCGCTCACTCCAGTCGACCCAGTGGTCGTGTCGGCGCACACGCTCCCCCGTCCACCAGCTCTCGTGCGCGTCGTCGCTGGAGAGGCCTCGGGCCATCTCCGCGCGGACGAACGCCTTCATGGCCCGCTCCTCGGCCCGGCTCGCCTCGGCCTGGCGGCGCTCGTAGCGTTCCTGGGCGTCCTTCCTGGCGGAGCCGATGTGGCCGGGCAACTCGCGGGCCACCTCGCGGCATCCCGCCGCGTCGAGGCGCAGCACCTCGGCCGCCGTTCGAGCGGCGTCGCCGCGGGCGATGGCCTCCCGGACGCTCTCCCAGGAGCTCACGCGGCCACCTCCACGGCGGCTCGGGCGGCGATCCGGGCCGCGACGGCGGTCGCCGGGCCGTCGAAGAGGCGCGGGTGGGCGTGGGAGAGCGGCAGCGCGCGGCCGCCGGAGGCGGACAGTCCCAGCGGGGATCCGGCGAGCGTGGAGGGACAGACGTCGGTACACGCCTGCGTCGCAGTCGTCATGCCGCAGACGCTAGAGATCGTCTCCGACAAAACCGCCCGAGGGGCCGTCTGGACCGGGCGAGCGTCAGCCGTCCCGCTACGTGGGGGTGATCGTGAGGGTGATCCGCCCGGACGTCCTGGTCGTGACGGTCAGGATGCGCCTGGCCGCGTCCCAGGTGGCCTCGCCTTCCGAGGCCCTGCCCCCGTCGGGGAAGCCGGCGGCGGGCAGGTAGATCTCGGTCGGGCCGGTGTCGTCGCCGTCGAAGGTCAGGGTCAGTGAGCGCTGGTCGGAGTCGATGCTCACCGGGACGCCGCCGATCGCCCGTGGGTAGGGCCTGGCGTAGGCGGCGACCAAGGGAGTGGCCCTGCCGCCCTCGTCGTACGGTCCCCAGGTTCCGGGGTCCCTGGACCAGTACGCCATGCCCATGCCCGACCGCTCGCCGAGCCGGACGACCCGGTCCACCAGGTCGCTCGCGCCGGGCCTGGACATGTCCAGGCCGAACTCGCCCAGCAGCACCGGGGCGCGGAGCCGGTCCGCCGTGCGCAACACGTTCTCGCGCCACCAGCCGAGCGTGCGATCGGTCCATTCCTTCGACCCCGCGGTGTAGTCCTCGCCCAGGTCGAGGGGCAGCGGGTACAGGTGCGGGGCGAAGGCGATGCGGGGCTGTCCGTCCCGGGGGTCGTCGAAGTACGGGAGCGCCGAGGGCAGGCCCCAGTTGACGCCCACCGCCTGCGGCTCCAGGAAGATCCAGCTGTCCCGGTCCACGGACCGGATCTCGGCGATCGACCTGCGGTAGAGGGCGGCCAGGGGGCCGGTCTCGAACTGCGGGCCCTGGACGGAGCCGCCCCACGGCTCGTTCATCAGGTCGTAGCCGAGGACCCCGGGATCGTCCCTGAACCTGGCGGCGACCGCCTTCCACGCCTTGGCGTAGTGGTCCATCAGTTCCGGATGCTCGCCTGTGGTGTTCCAGAAGTGGTCGAAGGCGCGGATGACGCCCGGCTCCAGGTAGTACATCTCCCAGGTGGGCTGGTCGGTGCCGACCGGGAGCCCGTCGAGGTGGGTCGCCCACACGGGGGCGCCGTTGCCCGCGGTGCCGGTCGGGGTGATGCCGCTGCCCCACAGGTCCTGATGCATGTCCAGCAGGACGTGGTATCCACGCTTGCCGTACCAGCGGACCCGCTCGGCCACCTTGTCCAGATATTTCGTGTCATAGACGCCGGGCTGGGGTTCCACCGCGCGCCACTGGATGAGGAAGCGGACGAAGTTCGTCCCCATGTCCCCGTACTCGCGGTCGATGTCCGCCTCGGTGAGCTCGGGCAGGGCGTCCGGGGTGCTCTTGGCGCTGCCCGCCGTGTTGAACCCGCGCAGGATGAGCGCTCTGCCCTGATCGTCGGTGATGAAGCGGGTGCTCGGCTCCGGCGCGTTCCTGGTCGCCGAGAGGACGCCGCCGACCAGGACGGCCACCGCGGCGAGGGACACGATCCACCGAGCTCTCTTCATCTGATCTCCGTGGGGCTTCCGCCGGAAACGTGGACGCGGCTAGCATGCCGAACATGAGCCATGCTCGCAACAGTCTGCCTGCGATCGTCACCCTGCTGATCGTCACCGCGTTCGGCCTGTTCGGCGTCTCGCTGGTCACCCGGGTCGGCTACCTGGCCGTGCCCGCCGCGCTCGGCCTGCCGTCCGGGCTCCCCGGCCTGCGGTTCCTCCCTGTCGGCGAGACGACGTGGCTCATTGCGCTCACCGACAGCGCGGCGGCGCTCGTGCTCGTCGCCCTGGTGGCCCTCGCACGCGGCGGCTTCTGGAGAACGTGGGGCGCGTTCCTGGCCGGTGCCGTGCTCGCCGACCTGCTGCGTGGCATCGTGCTGGCGCAGACGGCGTCCGCGAGCCTCGGCGCCTACGCCGGATACGTGGGGGGAGCGCTGGTCACGGGGCTTGTGTGGGGGGTCGCGCTCGGCTGGCTCGCCGGGCTGGCCGCCCTGTCGCGCCGCAGAGAGCACGTGCCCTCGCCTCCGAACGAGGCGGGCGAGCCGATCACGGCGTCATCGCTCTGAGAGGTCCGCGGCGAGCGGTTCCCGGCACTCCGCCGCTTCCGGAGCAGCGTGTCGCGCTTCGCGGGCGTGATCTGCCCGGAGGAGACGTCTCGCGCGGCCCGGCCTGCCCGGAGGAAAGCGGGCGTGATCCGCCCGGAGGAAAGCGGGCGTGACCGGCCCGAAGGGAAAACGGTGTGCGCCATCCGTCCGCGCGCGCGGACGGTGCGAGGATCGAGAAGGGGGCTCCGGGCGCGTCTCCGGCCCACCCGATGGCCACCCCCGGCACCGGAACATTGCTCCGGCCACGATCTGGCGAGGACACGATGGACGAACGGCGCCTGGTGCGGGTCTCGAAGTATCTGGCGAAGCACCTGCGGCACCAGCCGGAGCGGATCGGCGTCGAGCTGGACGCGAACGGCTGGGTGGACGTCGAGGCACTGCTGGCCGCCTCGGCCGCGCACGGGTTCCCGATCTCGCGAGCGGAGCTGGAGCGGGTCGTCGCGGACAACGACAAGCGACGGTACGTGATCCAGGGGGAACGGATCCGGGCCAGTCAGGGCCACTCCGTCCCCGTCGACCTCGATCTGCCGGTGACCACGCCGCCCGCACTCCTCTATCACGGCACGGTCGCGCGAAATGTGGCCGCGATCCGGGCCGAGGGGGTGCGGCCGATGAGCCGTCATCACGTCCACCTGTCCCCCGACCGGGAGACGGCGACGAGAGTCGGAGCACGCAGGGGCAGGCCGGTCGTGCTGACGGTGGACGCCGCCGCGATGCGGGCGGCGGGACACGAGTTCCGCGTCAGCGCGAACGGTGTGTGGCTGGTCGACCACGTCCCGCCCGCCTTCATCCGTTTCCCCGGCTAGCACCCCGATGATCCGTGCCGAATGGGATGATCCGACACAACCGGCGTCCGCTCATCGAGGGAAGGAACAGCCCATCATGACGGAAAACGCGCGACAGCTCGCCCGTGACGCACGACGCGCTCTGCGGCAGGGCCCCGCGGCGATCGCCCAGCGGCAACGCGCCCGTTTGACCGAGATCGTGGCCTACGCCCGCGCCCACTCGCCGTACTTCCGCGAGTTGTACCGGGAGCTACCGGAAGAGATCGACGACCCGGCGCTACTCCCGGTCACCGACAAGAAGACGCTGATGGCCCGCTTCGACGACTGGGTCACCGACCGGAATGTGACGCTCGAGAAGGCCCGGGCGTTCGTGGACGACCCCACACTCGTGGGTGAGTGGTTTCAGGGGCGGTATCTCCTGGTCACCACCTCCGGCACCAGCGGGCTGCGCGGCATCTTTCTGCTGGACGAGCGGAGTGTGGCCGTGCACACCGCCGTCGGGCAGCGCGCCCGCGGCGGGCTGGGCATCGGCCAGGTCATCCGTCTCCTGCGCGGCGCCGGCCGTACCGCGATCGTCTCCGCACCCGGCGGCCACTTCGCCACCGTCGCCGGGGCGGCGCGGTTCCGCCGGGACCACCCACGGCTCAGCTGGATGCTGAGAGAATTCTCGATACACCAGCCGCTGCCGGAACTGGCCGCCGAGCTCAACCGATACAACCCCAGCTCCCTCACCGGCTTCGCGAGCATGCTCGGGTTGTTGGCCGGGGAGCAGGAAGCCGGCCGCCTGCGCATCCGCCCAGGGGTGATCATCGCCGGTGGTGAAGCGCTGACGGCAGAGAACCGTACCCGGATCGCCGACGCGTTCCACGCCGAGATCCGCTCCGCCTACGCCGCCACAGAGTGCGGCTTCCTCTCCTACGGCTGCGCGCAGAACTGGCTTCACGTCAACAGCGACTGGGCCGTGCTGGAGCCGGTCGACGCCGACTACCGGCCTGTCCCCCCTGGTCAGCCGTCGCACACGGTCCTGCTGAGCAACCTCGCCAACCGGGCCCAGCCGATCCTGCGCTACAACCTGGGCGACAACGTCCTGCTGCGTCCCGACCCCTGTCCGTGCGGCAGCCCACTACCCGCTGTTCAGGTGCAGGGCCGCGCGGCCGAGATGCTTTCCTTCCCCACCGGCCGCGGCGAGCACATCGGCATCTCCCCCATGGCCTTCGGCACCTTGCTGGACCGTCTTCCCGGCATCGAGCAGTTCCAGCTCGTCCAGACGACGCCCACCACGCTGCGGGTGCGCCTGAAGCCCGCGGACGGCACCGACCCCGACAGCGTGTGGCAGACGGTGCGCGACGAGATCGCTCATTTGCTGACCGAGCACAAGGTCGACCACATCACGCTCGAGCGCGCCGAAGAGCCACCCGAGCGGTCGGCCGGCGGCAAATACCGCAGGATCATCCCACTGGCCAAGCCCTGACGAGAAGATTGACGGGAAGGGCACTGGCTGGTGCCGTGGCCCCACCGTCCAAGGCCGGAGCTTCTCGGGGTTGCGAACCGCCCCGGCAGTACGCGCCTGGCCGACGCCTGACCGAGATGGCTCTGGTCGAGTCGTCTGAGCTGTCCGTTCCCCGGCAGGCGCTCGAACCATGCGCGCCCGCCGGGGATTCAGGAGAAGCGCTCGATCGTCGAGGCGCCCGGTGCTTCCGCTCGCCGATTCCGCATTCGGGACGGCCGTTCGGCCCCGTACGGAGGACGGCGGGCGGAAGCCCGGTCGGCTACGCCTTGGCGGCGGGGCGGCCCAGGGCGCGCAGCTGGTCGGCGGTCAACGCGGAGACGTTCTGGTCGATCGGCGTCTCGGTGTACTGGTGGATGGCCCAGCTCTTCCAGTCGGCGGGCGGGGTGACCTCACCCTTGGCCTTGCTGTAGTGCGCCACCCACAGGGGGTACTCGGACAGCCCGCGACCGTAGGTCTCGGCGAAGTTCCAGCCGGTGTAGATCAGCGGCGTCGCGCCGGTCTTCTTCTTCACGTAGGCCAGCCAGGTCTTGGCCCAGTTGTTGACGTGCGAGACGGACAGGCCGTCGGAGGTCTCCAGGTCGAGCACCAGCAGGTCGCCGGGCTTGCTGGGCTGCGCGTTCACCACCGACAGGAAGTGGTCGGCTTCGGCGATGGGGTCGTTGTAGGTGCGGGCGAAGTGGTAGGCGCCGCGGACGATGCCCTTCTTGCCCAGCTCGCGCCAGTGCCGGGCGAAGGAGTCGTCGCGCCAGGTCAGGCCCTCGGTGGCCTTGACGATGCCGAAGTGGGCCGGGCTGGAGCTCCAGTCATGCGTGGGCTCGTGGCCGGAGACGTCCTCGCCGTAGATGAGCGGCGAGGCCTTCCCCTCGGCCGCCTGGGCGGCGGGGGCGGGGCCGTCCGGGGTGGAGTGCGCCGGGCTGGACAGGACCAGGGCGGCGGTGGTGGACACGGTGGCCAGGAGACCGGTCGCGGTCAGAACTCGGAATGTACGGGTGAGGGACATGCTGGTTTCTCCTATGAGGCATTGCTTGGGGACTGCCGTGGGGAGTGGGGTCCGCGTGGTGAGCGGGTGTCAGGGTCACGCGCCGTCGCACCCGGTCCCCCCGCGGAGGGCGGCGTGTTCTACCCCACGGCCAGACGGCGCCGGCCGGGGTTCTTCGAAGAAGGGGCAGGTCGATGCGTGGGCATGAAGGGATCGACTCCTTGCTTCCATGCCGCCTACCGGGTCAGCTGACGGGTTCGGGCGGGGAGGTGCCCTACGGCACGCAGCGCGGGCTGGCGTGTCGATTCACCCCGGGAGATGGGTCCCCGGCTCCGCTGGGAGCGGATGAGGCGGCCCACGCGCCGTCAAGACGGGAAAGACTCCCCGTCGGCGACGCACGGTCCGGGCAACGAAACGGCAACACAGGTGACGACACAGTCGTCGGTACGTACTCCGATAGTGGACCTAAGGTACACATACGGACATAAAGTGACAAACAGGACAAAGGATTCTTTACCCGGACAGGTCAACCGCCGGTCAGGCAGGGAACCTCGTGGGCTCCTCGCCCGCGCTACCCGCCGCCCATCATGCGGTTCTCCCAGGCCCAGGCGGCGATCTCCACCCGGTTGCGCACCCCGAGCTTCGCCTGGATGCCGGACAGGTGGCTCTTGACGGTGCTCAGCGAGATGAACAGCTCGGCGGCGATCTCCTGGTTGGTACGGCCCCTGGCGATGGCCCGGACGACCTCGATCTCCCGTTCGGACAGCGGCCGCGCGGGCCCGCGTGCGGCCGGGGCTCCGGCGGCCGTGAGGTGGCGCAGCAGGCGCAGGGTGACCGACGGTGAGATCAGGGCGTCTCCGGCGTTCGCGGCCCGGACGGCCTCGACGAGCAGCGCGGGACCGGCGTCCTTCAGGACGAAGCCGACCGCTCCCCCGCGCAGCGCGCCCTGAACGTACTCGTCGAGATCGAAGGTGGTGACCACGACCACCCGGAGCGGGTCCGGCACCCCCGGGCCGGCCAGCGCGCGGGTGACCTCGATGCCGTCGAGGCGGGGCATCCGGATGTCCACCAGGCACACGTCCGGGCGCAGCCGCCGGGCCAGGTCGACCGCCTCGGCGCCGTCTGCGGCCTCGGCGACCACGCTGATGTCGGGCTGGTCCTCCAGGATGAGCCGCAGGCCGCTACGGATCATCGCCTGATCGTCGGCCACCAGGACTCTGATGGTCATCCGCGCTCCCGCGCGGCGACGGGCAGTGTGGCGCGCACGGACCAGCCGGCCCCGGAGCGCGGCCCGGCGACCAGCGTGCCGCCGAGTGCCTCCAGGCGCTCGCGCATCCCGACCAGGCCGTACCCCCCGCGGTGGTGGTAGCGGGCCGGCCCAGGCGGCGCGTCGTCGACGACCTCGACGGTGACGACGTCCCGATCTCGGTCGACGCTGACCATGACCGAGCGAGCCTGCGGGGCGTGGCGGGAGACGTTGGTCAGCGACTCCTGGACGACCCGGTAGACGGTGCTGGTCACTTCGGGCGGCCACCCCGACCGGTCGTCGTCGTCGGGAAGCCGCAGGTGGACCGCCCGGCCCTGACCGTAACCGTCGAAGCGTTCGACCAGTTCGCTGAGCCCCTCGGGGCCGGGCGTGGCGGGCGCCGCGTCGTCGGCGTCGCGCAGCAGGCCCACGACCCGGCGCATCGCGGCCAGCGCGTCGGAGCCGGCGGCCTCGATGCCCGCGAAGGACCCGTCCACCTTCTCGGGGTGCTTGCGGGCGACAAGCTGGGCGGCCTGGGCCTGGACCACGATGCCGGTGATGTGGTGGGCGACGACATCGTGCAGTTCTCTGGCCAGTGCCAGGCGCTCGTCGCGGCGGACCTTCTCGGCGATGGCCCGCCGTCGCGCGTCGAACAGCCGCGGGGCCGCCCCGATCATGAGGGCGCAGAGCCATCCCGCGCCGTTCAGCACCGTCACCGTCGGGACTCCGGAGGAGAGCGCGTGTGCGGTGAACAGGCTGCCGAGGACCACCGCGAACCCTCCGGCCGCGACGGCGCAGGCGGTCAGGGCCGGGAGCGCTCTGACCGCGGAGCCGACGAGCACGGACAGGGCCACGGCCATGGCGGGGCCGGGCTCGGCGGGCAGGGCCGCGAACCGGGCGGTCAGGATCGCCGCCGCCGCGACGGCCAGGCCCGCGACCGCCGCCCACGCCCTGTGGCGCCGGCGCGCCATCGCGATCACGCACACCACCGCCCCGGCGGCGCAGTCGAACAGCCAGTAGCCGCCGCCCCAGCTCTCCGCGATCCGTGACGCCCAGAAGGCGAGCAATGCCGCGAACAGCGCGCCGAGCCCGATGTCGGCCGCGATCCCGGCCCGCCCGGTGGCCCACTCCCGCACATTCACATCGTCGAGGCTATGAGATCTCTTCCCGCGCCGAACCGGCCGAAAGTACGATCCTCGCGGCGGCGAACCGCGCTTTCGGCCGATGCCCCCACCCGTCCGGGCCCGCAGGATGAGGCCCCATGTCACATGGAAACTCTTCCTCCCGTGCTGGAAGCGGAGGGCCCGACCAGGCGCCGCGGCAGCCGCCAGGCGCTGACCGACCGCTACCCGGACATCCCGTGGAGCCGGGTCATCGGCCCGATCACCCCCAAGGGGACCGGCGTTCCCGCGTGCGCCACGACGACAGGGAAGGCACCGCGACGGCCTCCCACGGCCGACCGCGGATCGCCGCGCTCGACGTGGTGCGCGGGTTCGCGCTGTGCGGGATCCTGCTGGCCAACATCCAGCCGATAAACGCCGTCGGCGTCATCGCCGTGAAGGGGCCGGAGACAACCGGGGCTGCGTGGATGGGGCTGCTCGTCGAGCAGCGCTTCTTTCCGATCTTCTCCCTGCTGTTCGGTGTCGGGTTCTCGCTGCTGCTCGACTCCGCCGCGGACCGCGCCGCCCGCCCGCGACTGCTCCTGCTGCGCCGGCTCCTGGTGCTGCTCGCGATCGGGCTGGTGCACATGTTCGTGCTGTGGCGCGGCGACATCCTGACGATCTACGCCGTCGTCGGCCTGCTGGTGCTGCTGCCCTCGACCTGGCTGCCACGGTGGGCCGTGGCCGGCCTCGCCGCCGCGCTCATCGCGACGTCGCTGATCCTCGGGGGCGGCTTCTTCGCGCTGGTCCCCGGGCTGTTCCTGCTGGGCTCGGCACTGACCCGGTACGGGGTGATCGACCGGATCGAGCGGTCCACCCGGGTACCGGTCGTGCTGGGCCTGGTCCTCGCGGCGGGGGCGGCGCCGGTCCTGTGGTGGCAGGCGGGGTCGCGATCCGGCGACCCGGGCTTCAGCGTCTTGATGGCCGGGGCGGGCCTGCTGCTCGCGGGCGTGTACGTGTGCGCCCTGCTGGTCCTGCTCAGGACGCCGCTTCGACCGGCGCTGCGGACCGTCTTCGCACCGCTGGGCCGGATGGCGCTGACCAACTACCTGACCGCCACGCTCCTCGCCCTGGCGGCCGGTCACCTTCTCGGCGGCCCGCCGGAAAGCTGGTCCGTGACGACGGTGCTGTTGATCGCCGCCGTCATCCTCACCGCCCAGTGGCTGTGGTCCACCCTCTGGCTGCGCCGATTCCGGCAGGGCCCCCTCGAATGGCTCTGGCGGTGGGCCACCTGGGCCCGCCGGCCACCCATGCGCGTCCCCTGACCCGCTCGGGTGGCATCACGCGGGTGGCACGTGATCAGCGGGCGGCGCCCGTCTGCGCGCGGACCATCCGGGCGTACAACCCGTGCGGCTCGCCGCGCAGGTCCCCGGGCGCGCCCTGCTCCGCCACCCGGCCCCGCTCCAGCGCGACGACGGTGTCGAAGGAATCGAGGACGCCGAACCTGTGAGTGATCACCACGGTGGTCCGGCCCCTGCGCTCGGCCAGTATCGCCTCGACGACCTCCGCCTCGGTCAGGGGATCGAGCGCGGAGGTCGCCTCGTCCAGCACGAGCACGGACGCGTCGGCCAGGAGGGCGCGCGCCAGCGCGACGCGTTGCCGCTCACCACCCGAGAACAGCGCCCCGCGCTCCCCCACCCGTGCCTCGTAGCCGCCGGGAAGGGCCATGATCCGCTCATGGATCCGGGTGATCTCGCAGACGCGTACCAGTTCCTCCGGTGAGGCGCCGGGATCGGCGTACCGCAGGTTCTCCGCGACCGAGCCCTGGAAGAGGAAGGGGTCCTGGGGCACGATGCAGAGCCGTCCGGGGAGCGGGCCCCGCACCTCCGTGCCGTCGATCACGACCGACCCCTCCGTGGGGCGACGCAGCCCGGCCAGCAGGTGACCGAGCGTGCTCTTGCCGGAGCCGCTCGGCCCGACGACCAGCACGGTGGACCCGGCCGGTATGTCGATGCCCACCTCGCGCAGCGCCGCATGCCCGTGATCAGTGCCCGGTTCGCGGCCCTGTCCATGCCGCTGTTCACCACCCTGTTCACCGCGCTGTTCACCGCCCTCTTCAGCGCCCTCTTCAGCGCCCTGTTCACCGCCCGGAGCGCGCGCGACGGGGTAGCTGAAGGCGACGCCCCGTACGGCCATCGCGCCCGGCCAGTGCCGGTGGATCTCCGGTTCCCGCGCCTCCCGTTCCCGCGCCTCCCGTTCCCGCGCCTCCCGTTCCCGCGCCTCCCGTTCCCGCGCCTCCCGTTCCCGCGCCTCCGGTTCCCGCGCCTCCCGTTCCCGCGCCTCCCGTTCCCGCGCCTCCGGTTCCCGCGCCTCCGGTTCCCGCGCCTCCCGTTCCCGCGCCTCCCGTTCCCGCGCCTCCGGCCTGAGGTCGAGGTACTCGAAGACCCTCTCGAAGGCACCCTGGACGGACCGCAGCTCGGCGGAGATCTGCAGGATCTGCCCCAGCGGCTGGTACAGCCTCGACTGCAACACGATGAAGGCGAGAAGCGTGCCGGGTGTCATCTCTCGGGTCAGCCCCGCCGTCAGGAACACCAGGTAGGGGGTGAGCACGAAGAAGACATGCGCCACACTCAGCACCAGTTGGGCCGCCAACCCCGAGCGCACCTGCAGCCGTGCGAGACGGCCGCTCTCCGCCGCGAAGGCGGCACGCTCGTCCTCGCTCCTGCCGTGCACCCGGGTCAGGATCACGGCCCCCAGGGACAGTCGCTCCGCGGCGATCGAGGACAGCTCCGCCCTGGCCTGCTGGCTGACACCGGACAGCTTCTTGAGTGCCCGTCCCGAACGGGAGGACACCCAGAAGGCGACGGGTGCGAGAACCACCGCCGCGCCGGCGAGCGGCGGGGACAGCGCGACCATCGCGACGCCCGCCACGACGAACCCCAGCACGCCGGCGAGCACGCCGGGAAGTGTGTCCTTGATCGCGTGCTCGACCTGGGCCGTGTCACCTGACAGACGCGACTGGATCTCGCCGCCCCTCGTCGTGGCGAAGAAGTCGAGGGGCATGCGCTGGAGGCGGTCGTACATCTCCTCGCGCAGCGAACGCACCACCCGTTGCGCCGTTCGGGCCGACACCCAGGTCTGTCCGAGATCCACCGCGCCGACCGCGCAGGCCGCGGCCGCCGCCAGCGCGGCGAGCCCGGCGAGCAGCGGAAGGTCGGGGCCGCCGGGCCCGAAGAGCGCCCGGTCGATGACCACCTGGCTCAGCAGCGGAACGGCGGCGTTGAACGCGGAGAAGGCTGCGACGAGCACGAGAACGAGCAGGACGGCGGGCCGGTGGGGCCGGAACAACCGTGCGACCCTGCGCCAGGTCCTCGGCGCCGAGGAGGCGGGCGGGTACGGCGTGGCCTCCGCGGCGGGGCCGGAGCTGTCGGGCACGGCGGCACCTGTCCTTGTCTGGGGGAACTTCGGGGACCTCGGGACCTCGGGACCTTCGGGGAACCTCGGGCGACCTCGGCGAACTTCGGGCGACCAGGCAGACGGGCATGGCCCCGCCCACCCATACGGGCAGGCGGGGCCATGGGGATCAGGCTTCGAAGGTGCAGCCGGTGGTGGTCCTGCAGTTGGTCAGCCGCACGGCCTCCCTGTCACCGGCCTCGATCTCCGGCAGCGCCTGCAGGTCCTCGACGTTGAAGGACATGGTCTTCCCCTTCCGTAGCCGCCGGGCCCCCTTGTGGACGGCCCGGTCTCTGTGTCACCGCCCCCGGTCGGAAGCGGCGAGTCCCGGAGTGTCGTCCGGCAGCCACATCCGCGGGTGGCGGTGGCGCAGCCGGAGGAGGAAGGCGAGCGTGCCCGCCGTACCTCCCAGGAACGTCGGTGCGAAGTCCCCGAAGGGACCGGGGACGAGCAGCCGGCCGGCGCGGTCGACCGCGCCGAGCTCCAGGCAGCCCGCCAGATCCAGCGCCCATCGGCGGTAGCGGTCCTCACCGGTCAGGTCGGCGAGGTCCAGGAGGAACTCCCCGTCGCCGGGCAGCCCGTGGCACGGCGCCGGCCCTGACTGCCATCGGGTACGGTGCACGGCCGTCGCCGCCTTGCGGGCCAGGTCCAGGGACGCCGGATCACCGGTGGCCTTCCAGTACCGCACCAGGAAGGTGCCGATTCCCGACGAGCCGCTGCACCAGTACGGCCGGCGGGGCCGTACCGTCTCCGGCTCCTCGCGCAGGGTCGGCCACCAGGCGGTGTCCCCGTCCACGTCGGCGTACGCGGTGAAGGTCCGGGCGATCTCGTGCACCGTCGCCATCCAGTCCGGCCGGGAGAGGGCGCGGCTCGCGTGGAGCAGCGCGGTGCCGATCCCGGCGATGCCGTGCGCGAAGCCGAAGTGGTTCGCCCCGGCCAGCCCGGAGTCGAAGGAGTCCGGCGTCGGCCACTGGGGGTGCCCGTCCAGGTACGACCGTGCCTCGTGCAGGTTGTGGAAGATCCGCTCGGCGCGTTCCCGCAGGCCCGGATCGGCTGACCGCGACGCCAGGTGCAGGACCGCCATGCCACAGCCGGCCAGCCCGTGCGTCACGTCCGGACTGGGGGTCTCGGTCGGCAGCAGCCTCGCCGCCCGTACGGCGAACGTGGCCGTCTCGGCGTCGCCGGTCACGGTCGCCGCGTCGTGAAGCGCCCACAGTGCTCCGGAGCGGCCGAAGTACAGGCCCGGCCGCCAGGTGTCCTCGTCCTCCAGCCGCCGCCGCAGCCACCGGCAGAGGGCGGCGACCGCGTCCCCGGTCGGCGCCGTCCGCATGGCCAGGGTGAGCACGCCCAGGATGCCCGCCGCGCCGCCGTTGATCGAGCACGGATCCGCCTCGATGCCGTCGGTGACGTTGGGCCAGGGTGACGGGCTGCCCTCACTCACGTCCATCGTCTCGACCAGATGCGCGAGCCCGTCGTCGATCAGCCGGTCGGTCAGCTGGGCGGTCCTGCCGGGCGGCAGGGACGCGGCCCCGGGGACCGCCTGCCCCGGGGTGAGCCCGGCCAGGAACCGGTCGCAGGCGTCCAGCGACCAGCGCCGCTCCGGCTCCGCCGCCAGCAGCCCCTCGACGAGGGGGCGCAGCAAAGCCAGGGTGGGATTGGCCGTGGCGACGTCGGCGACCCGGGCGAGGCCCGGCGGCTCCAGGTGCCCGCCGACGGCGCAGAAGTACGCCATCGCGCCCAGGCTGTAGCGGTCGGCGCTCTCCCCCGGCACGGGCCGGAGCTCCCCGACCTGATCCGCGAGCTCGGGCGCCAGGTATCCGGCGGTGCCGCCGACCAGGACGATGTCCCCCGGCGCGGCGGCGTGCTCCAGGTCGATGAGCCGCAGCTCGCCGTCGGGCAGCACCATGATGTTGTTCGGAGAGAAGTCGCCGAGTGTCCGCTCCCGCTCGTGCGCCGCCCGGAGCAGGCCGACGAGGCGGGTGACCAGAGGCAGCGCCCGCGCCGCTTCGAGGCCGAACCCGGTGTCGCCGAGCGGCCCCACGCGCTGGTGAACCCAGCGCTGCAACGTGACGCCGGGCAGGCGTTCCTCGACCAGGAAGGCGTGCCCGCCCTGCTCGAAGAAGTCCACGAGGGCCGGCACGATCCCGCTCGACGCCATCTCCCGCAACCGCACACGCTCGGCCGCGATCCGGTCGGCGGCGTCGACGCCGCGCAGATCGCCGCACGCGTGCGGCCGGCCTTCCTTGATGACCACCTCGCGTCCGGTCGAGGTGTCGTCGGCGTAGTACACGCCGCCCCGGCTCGCGTGCCGTACGGCCTGGCGCACCATGAACCGGTCGTTCAGGAGCACCGAGGCCGCGGCCGGTCGAGCAGGCGGCGGTTCGAACGGGCAGGTCGCGAACGGCGGCGGGGAGAACCGCGGACGCCGTTCGTCGAGCACGAATTCCCCGGCCGGGGACCGCAGCCGGACTTCGTAGAATCCGTCGTTCCCCAGCACCCGGTGCCCGCGGAAGGCGCCATAGCGGTAATGCACGATTCCGCCGGGCCGATATGGAAGGTCGGAGAGGATCGCCGGGCCGGGAAGACCGCGGGTCGCCTCGTCGAGCAGCGCGGCGAGCCGTACCGATTCGGCGTCGTCACACGGGTAAACGGTGATGAATTTACCGGCCTGCGCACGACTGCAGTGAGGTTCGAGGAAATTCCAGTATTCGGTCAGCCCTACGGGGAACTTGAAGGCGCATCCGGCTTGGACCAGAATCCCGGAAACGCAGGAGAGCACGACGGGGGCGGAGAGCATCGTCGCCGAAACGTGCAGTTTCCAGCCCTGGTCGGGCATAGGATAGGCATCCGGCGTGACCTGGCACCAGGAGTCGTTCTCGTTGATCGACCAGCCGGCCGCGCCGGCGCGGGCGAGTTCGGCGGTGACGATGTCGCGTAGTAAGGCGGGGTGACCCGAGCGAGCTCTCAATCCGCCTCCCCCTGTTCCCGGAGCCCGTTTCCTGCTGTCAGGGGGGATTTTTCGAGGGAGCGCTTGAAATCCACTTGTAATAGCCCTTGAAATTCACTTGTAGCATACTCGGAACCCACGTCAGAGCATGTACGTCGCTATTTCCGAACGCATTCTCACCTCGCTTCTGCCGCGCTGCGGCACACGAACGGGTGCGGCGATCCGGCCCCCGCACGTTCGAGGCGGCGGAGCTCGTGGAGCTCCGCCGCCTCATCGGTCGCGCATCACCTCGTTCGCCGAGGTCGGATCAGGAAGCCCGCCCGGCGCGTGCTTCCGTCCCGGGTCCCGCAGGGATCACGTGTGCACCAGGGTGAGCCCTCCCGCGCCGCTCCTCCTGATCACGACGACGGCGTAGACGCCGGCCACCTTCGGATCCGCGATGGTGACCCGCTCGATCTTGTTCGGCCCGCCGCTGGTGGAACGGCGGGCGCTGGAGCGCGGCAGGGCCCACCTGGTCGAGTCCGGCGCCAGCACGAAGAGGTCGAAGTCCTGCCCGTTGCGCGGCACCACGGTGATCGTCGCGGGCACGCCCTGCTCGATCCTCGTCGTACGGATCTCCACCAGCCGGTCGGCGCCCATCGTGAACTCCATGGGCGTGCCCTTCTCCAGGTGGTCGGCCGGCGCCGTGACCACCTCCGTCATGGCCTCCTGATAGTCGGTGCCGGAGGTGACGTCGGCCTGGTAGAGCTTGCGGTCCGGGACCGGCTGCACGGCGACGAAATCCGGGCCGGAGATGCCCCATTCCGAGCTGGTGACGGCCGACTCAGGATCGGCGGCCTGGGCCACCTTTAGGTCGACGTCGTCGCCGTCCGCCAGGGAGGGGGCCGTCGCCACCACGGACCACCTGTCGGGGGTCGAGGTGTAGCGCTGGTGGAGCGGAACGTTCGCGGGCCGGTACTCCGGCTGCCTGTCGTTGAGCTGCTCGAAGCGTTCGGGGTAGATGGCGTTCTGGAAGGCCGTCGAGCTCGCGTCGAGCGCGTCCGCCGGCTCGATCAGCTTCATGAACTCGTGGATGTCGTTGGCCGGCGCCTTGGTGAAGGCGGCCACGACACCCACGGGTCCCAGGCTGGAGGTGTCCCAGTACCTCTCGTTGCGCGGCCCGAAATCGGCCAGGTCCAGGAGGACACCCGCGACGCGGCCCTCCGTCTTGTCGGAGTAGGACGCCTGCGGCCACTCCTCGCTGAACCAGCGCGGGCCCTCCAGATTGATCGAGGCCACGTCGCCCCAGCGGAAGTGCGTGTCGGCGTAGGTCTGGACCGCCACCCAGTCGGCCCATCCCTCCGTCCAGGCGCAGCCGGGGCTCGTGGGCGTGCGCATCCAGTGAAGATCACAGTCAGGGGCCGGCGGGAAGGAGCCGTAGGTGTAGTCCATGATGAAGTGCCCCAGCTCGTGGGCCACCGTCATCTTGCGCAACTCCTCCACCGCGTTCAGGTGGATCTCGAAGCGCGCTGAGCATTTTTGGCTGGCGCCCAGGCAGTAGTAGGAGCCGGAGGCGCTGTCGGGTGCCCAGTAGATGAGCACCGACTGGCAGTTCGCCTGGCCGGTCTTCCAGCAGTCGTTCCCGGGCACGTTCAGCCAGCCGGTGTACGCCTTCCAGGTGTCGTAGGCGGCGGTGAAGACCCGGAACGCGCCTTCGAGCGGGCTGCCGGGCGCGCTCTGGAAGTCGATGGTCGTCTGGTCGGTGCCGATGGGGACGTCGTTGGTCACCGCGCTGTCGCCGTAGTAGGCGGGGTCGAGCGGGTCCTTGACGCCGGGATTCACCACCCGCCAGTAGTCGCCCGTCGCGCTGACCTCGATGGAGAGGTCCTGGCCGGTGCCGTCCTCATCGGTGCCGGGGAAGCACAGCTTGTATTCGCCGGCGGCGTCCGTCATGGTCCACCCGAGATTGTCCTTGCTGCCGTCGGCGTCGGTGTCGTACCCGTAGACCTGCGCCATGGGCACGCCTCCGACCGAGCCGTCCTCCGCTTTGACGTAAGTGACGCGCCCGTGCGCGCACGTGTCCTTCGCCAGAGACGTCCGCTGCTCCGGCGGCGCCGCCGCGCGGCGCTCGCCGTCGGCCGGCGGCATGCCGAAGATCGACGACTCCGCGCCGATCGTGAGATAGGCCAGGCCATCGCTGCTCGGGCCGGGCCGACCGTCCCGCGCCTGGACGCGGACCGAGGCGGGGCCGGGCGCGACCGCGGTGACCACGCCCTCGTAGCGGACCGGCTTGCCGCGCCGGACCCGCTCGGTACGGCGGGCCCGGTCCACGGGGCTGCGCCCGATCGTCGCCGCCGCGCGGTCGAGCCCGGCCGGCGGGCGCACCCACCGCAGGGTCTCCGGCAACTCGATGGTCGTCGTGGCGTCCGGCACGTCCTGCTTGGCGACCACCTCGACGCTGAGTGTCGCGCTCTGCCCCACGGCCGGAGCCCGGTCGAGCGACACGGTCACGGTGAAGCAGTCGCCCGGATCGCACGGAGGAGGCCCCGCGAGGGCCGGGGCGGGGGCCGCCGCGGTGAGTCCCGCGGCGATCCCCGCGGCCACCAGGGCGGCGGCCGTCAGTCGGCGTAACATGCGTGTCTCCTGATCAGCCCGCGCAGGCCACGGGCGAGTCGAAGTGTCCGGGTGAGGTGGGATACGGCGAGCCGCTGTCGCCTGTGGGGATCGCCAGCTCCCGCGCCCCCGAGGCGTCACCCGCGCCGCGCCCCGCGCCCGCTCCCCAGGCCACCTTGGCCAGGAAGTCGAGCATCGCCGGGGAGTGCTGGCGGACGATGTTGTGCCCGCCGTTGGCCGGGCCGCAGTGGGTGTAGAGGTTGAACGAGCCGTTCCAGTCGATCATCTTGTCGCCCGGGTTCGGCCCGTTGGCGGTCCGGTCGCCCTGCAGCACGTCCCGGTCCGCTCCGCCGTACTGCCAGTCGACGCCCTGGTGGTGCTGGTCGTCGATGACGGAGGCGTTGTCCTTGTCGGTCATCCGGAACCAGAGGCAGGGGTCGACGACGGTGGTGAGCGTGCCGTCCGGCATCCGGCCGGGGGCGCACTCGTCCGGGAAGGAACCGCGCGGGTTGTAGTCGAGCAGGTCCGCCCCGGCGCCACCGAAGACGTGGTCGACGAAGCGGTCGCCGGTGCCCCGGGCCGCCGGGTCGAACACGCCGTCGCTGAGGCAGTCGGCGGTCGCCGCGTCGAGGACCGGGTCGCAGCCCTTGCCACCCCAGATGACGTCCGCGCCGTCGTCGCCGAAGACCTCGTCGCCGCCGCTGTCGCCGTTGATCAGATCGTCGCCCGCGCCGCCGTGCATGCTGTCGCGTCCCGGCCCGCCACGCATGCGGTCGTCGCCGCCCTTGGCGAACCCGTCGTACGGCATGGCGGCGCTCACCCAGGTGTCACCGTCCGCGTCGTGCAGCAGGTCCGCGCGACGGTCGTAGGAGCCGAGCGGGAAGCCGCGGTAGGTCTCCTTCGGCGGGGCGTTGAGGCTGACCGTGAAGCCGAGCCGCTGGGCGTCCCCGGCGTCGATGCGCTCGTTCACCACGCCGCCGCGGTCGCCGAGAATGGCGTCCTCGCCCTCGCCGCCGTCCATCTCGTCGTCGCCGAGCTCGCCGAACATGTCGTCGTCGCCCGCTCCGCCGTACAGGCGGTCGTCGCCGTCCTGTCCCCACAGCCCGTCGTCGCCCGCGTCGCCGTACAGGCGGTCGGCCCCGAAGGCGCCTTCCGGCTCGCACGTCGCCTGGGCCTGCGTGCAGAACCTGGTGGACTCTCCCGGCAGTGCCGGATCGTGCGTACGGCTGCGCGTCGCGTCGGCGGGCGCCTGCCCCGCCGCGTAGCGCTCGGTGTAGACGCGCTCGCCGCTCTCGGTGAGCGTGCGTACGAGCGAGCCGTTGTCGCCGAGCAGCACGTCGGCCGCGCCACCGCCCTCGATCGCGTCGGCCTTGTCGGCCGCGCCCGGCTTGGCCGAGCCGCCGATCAGGTCGTCCTGGCCGGGTGTGGCGTCCTCGCCCTCCAGCTCCGCTGGCTCGCTCGCGGCGCCCTTCCAGCCGGGGTCGGCGAGCGGCTCGCTGGTGGTCTGGGTGGACTCGGCCGACAGCGGGAGGTCGCCGCGGATCTGGTCCGCGCCGCCGCCGCCCTCGACATAGTCGCCCTGGGCGCCGCCGGAGATGTAGTCGTCACCGTCCTGCCCCCACAGGACGTCCACACCCGACCCACCGGAGATGCGGTCGCCGCCCGAACCGCCGCCCAGGAGCGTGACCGCGCGCGGTGTCATGGGCTTGCCGGCCGATCCGGACCTGACCGTGGCCCGGGTGGGCTCACCCGCCGGCGTCACCAGGGCGTTGTCTCCCAGGACGACGTCGTCGCCCGGACCGCCGAACAGCGCGTCGTCGTCGTCGGCCGTCGCCGTGTGCGAGCCGCCCACCACGTCGTCGTCGCCCTGGTCACCCTCGACCCAGTCGACTCCCTGGCCGCCCTCGGCGTAGTCGTCGCCCGCCTGGCCGCGCAGCCGGTCGGCGCCGCCCTGCCCGAAGATCGCGTCGTTGCCCGCGCCACCGTCGGCGACGTCCGCGCCGGAGCCGCCCGCGAGCAGTTCCACCCGATGCGTGCGGAGCTGGCCGGCCCGTGCCGCGACCGGGGTCGCCGTGCCGGACGTGCTCAGGACCGCGTTGTCACCGGCGATCACGTCCGGTCCCTCGCCGCCGAGCAGGGTGTCGCCCGCGTCGGGGTGCGGCCCGGAGCCGCCGCCGACGAGTTCGTCCTCTCCGTCCTCGCCGAGCACCCGGTCGGCGCCGTTGCCTCCTTCGAGGTGGTCGTCACCGGCGTCGCCGTGCACCTCGTCGGCCCCGATCCCGCCGAAGGCGATGTCGGCGCCGTCGCCGCCGTGGATCACGTCGGGGCCACCGGCGTCCTCCGGCGTCCCGTCCAGGTCGAAGGAACCGGTGGCGTCGCCGTTGTCACCGACCAGCCGGTCCGCTCCGGCGTCGCCGTAGAGCGTGTCGCCTCCGTCGGCCTTGCCCGCCGTACGGCTGCCGCCGATGACCAGGTCGTCGCCGGAGCCGCCGAACGCGACGTCCTCGCCCGCTTCGCCGAGGACCGTGTCGTCCTGCGCGCCGCCGTAAAGCGTGTCGTCGCCGGAGCCGCCGGCCACCTCGTCGGCCCCGTCGTCGCCGTAGGCGGTGTCCTTGCCTGAGCCGCCGCTGATCGAGTCGTCGCCCGCCCCTCCGGACAGGTGGTCGTCGCCCCGCTCGCCGCAGATCCGGTCGTCTCCGGCACCGGCCTCGACCCGGTCGGCTCCGCCGCCGGCCGAGACGGTCTCCTTTCCTGAGCCTCCGAGGATGAGGTCGCGGCCGTCGCCGTTCCCGTCGGTCTCCTCGCAGGGCTCGGCGCGCCGCCTGTCGCCGAAGATCGTCGCGCCGCCGTCGCCGCCCACGATGTGGTCGTCGCCGTCGCCGCCGACCAGCAGCTTGACCGACGGCTCGACGCCCGCGGGCAGCGGCAGGTGCCGTACCCGCCTGGCCGGGCCGTAGTCGTCGCGGCCCTCGGCCTCGCCGACGTCGGACGGCTCGGCGATCACCCAGTCGTCTCCGGGGCCACCGAAGATCTCGTCCTTGCCGTGACCGCCCGCGAGCACGTCGTCGCCGCCACCTCCGATGATCTTCACCGTCTCGCCGGGCAGGGAGTGCCCGGCGACCAGGTCGACGGCCTGCCCGCCGTACACCGTGTCAGCGCCCGCGCCGGTGTCGACGTAGTTGGGGCCGGTGTCGGCGGGTCCCGCGCCGTCGGGTTCGGTCTCCTCGCGCGGTCCCGTGTAGATCTCGTCGCCGGCGGATCCGCCGGTGAGGGTGTCGCTGCCGGGCCCGCCGACCAGCAGGCTCGGCTGGGCGCGGTAGCGGGGCGACGGGTCGGTGGCGGCCAGCGGGCTGTCGGACGCCACGCTGAGCGTGTCGTCCCCGCCGTTCCCCCACAGCCGGTTCCTGCCGAGCCCGGCGGCGATCCGGTCGTCGCCGTCGCCGGAGCCGTCGGCGGGCTCGCCGGGCAGGCCGTCGGCGGTCCAGTCGGCGACCTCGACCGTGCCGACCTTCCGGGTGGCGGGGGTGAGGCGGCCGTCTCCGGCCACCCAGCCGCCCGCGCCGCCCACGGTCAGGTAGTCGTCGCCGGGGCCGCCGGCCACGATCGCGACCGTCCTGCCCCGCTCGTCGTACTGGTCGGCGCTGGTGATCTGGTCGTCGCCCTTGCCACCGTCCACCACGTTGGTTCCCGCGCCGGCCAGGATCAGGTCGTCTCCCTCACCGCCGAACGCGACGACCTTCCGGTCGAACGGGTACGGCTTGCCCGACGCGTCGGCGTAGCCCTGGAAGACGAGCCGCAGGCTGCCCTTCGCGCCGCGGCCGTCCGCCAGCACCCGGTCGAGTCCCGCCGTACGGTGCTCCTCGCGTACGCCGAGCGCGCTGACCACGAACCCCTCGTCGCCGGGGAGCTGGCTGACGGTCCATTGCTCGGCGTCGTCGCTGGGCCCCGCCGTGCTGCCGCCTCTGGCCGGGCGCATCGGCCCGATGTGCAGCACCAGCGCCTCGCCGCTGACGGTGGCGAGCTTGGGCGGATCCTCGTCGCACTTCGGTTTGGCCGAGAAGTCGAGCAGCGTGGCCTCGACGATCGTCCAGTCGAACCGCTTCTTGAAGATCGAGATCCCGATCTCCACCCAGGCCTTGAGATAGACCTTGAGCTTGCCGTCCATGGTGAACAGGCACAGCGGGTTGCGCAGCAGGACGCCGGTGAACTCGTGGAACCTGAACTTGCCGTCGTTGGTCGGATCGGCCCAGAGCATCGAGATGGCCAGGGAGACGCCGCCGCTCACGCCCGCCTTGACCAGCAGCAGGTCGACCGCCGCTCCGGCCTCGAGTTGTCCGTACAGCTTGATCGCCGGTAGGGGCCGGCCGCGTTCGTCGGTGGTCTTCAGGTAGAGGCTGTCGAGGACCTGGAGGTCGGCCTCTCCCTGCTCGATCGCCTTGCGGATGCCGTACGTGTCGAAGCCCGCCTTGATCCGCGCCTCGACCCCGGCGGTGCCGGAGATGACGACCATGATGGGCGGCGGCGCGTACACCGGGCCGAAGGACTGGCTGTAGGTGAAGCCCAGACGCAGCGGGCCCGAGTCGTACTCGACCAGCTCCACGTCCTTGCCCATGAGCAGGCTGAAGATCGACCGGCCGGCGTTGTCGAGCACGGGGAAGCTGAAGCCGGCGCTCTTGGAGTGCTTCAGCGGTCCCTGCTCGGCGTCGCTCGCCGCCTTGCCCTTGGCGCAGCTCCTGGCGCCCTCGTCGAGCGCCGCGAACAGGTCGTCCGTCTCCGGGGCCACATCCGTGATCAGCGAGTCCGCCACGTCCGGCGAGTTCTCGGTGGTGAGCGCCCTGTCGCCGACCACCGTGAAGCCGCCGATGGGGATGTGCAACTCGCCCCGGCAGTCGGGCAGGGAGGAGACCAGCTTGAGGATCTCGGTCATCCGCTCGATGAACTGCGTCGTGCTGTTGCCGCCCAGGGTGTTGAACTTCTTGGCGATCGTCATCAGGTTCACGTCGTCGCCGCCCGCGGCCCGGCTCAGGTCCGAGAGCACCGGGATCGGCGCGTAGAGCTGGTCGACCACCGGCCTGACCGGATCGGTGAGCCGCTTGACCTGGGTCACCACCGGGCCGAGGACGGTGCGGAAGAAGTCACCGGCCTCCAGGTTCACGTTCGTGAAGGCGATGTTCAGGTTCGCCGGGTCGGGGGCGCCGCCCTTGGTGAGGTCCCAGGCCACGTGGAAGTCACCGAACAGCCCCGGGAGCATCGGCGACCCGGGCGTCACGGTGAAGCGCCAGTCGATGGCCGCCTTGGCGTGCAACGAGGTCTCCACCAGGTCACCGGCGTCGGCGAGTTCCCGCAGCCCGATCCGGCCCACGGGCTTGAGCCCGACGGTGAAGGTGCCCGCGAACAGGTCGGGCGACTGCGCCGTGCGGTTCTTCAGGGTCACGTCGAGGATGGCCAGCTTGGCGTTGATCTGCTCGGGCAGCGAGACGTTCACGCCGACGCTCGCCCGCGGCTGCTTGTCCGGCGTCGCGTCGAGGAAGAAGCCGTTGGTCCGGTCCAGGCCGACAGTGGCCTCGATGTGCCAGCCGACCTTGGCCTGCACGCCCTTGCCGGGCCCCTGGCGCAGCGCGAGGCCGGGGATGCCGATGTCCAGCCGCCGCTCGAGGGCCGCGCAGCCGTCGACACAGCCCTGCTGCGGGTCGACGACGCCCTTGCCGATGCTGATCGTGAATCTGACGCCGGTCAGCTCGGTGCCCTTGGCCGCGTCGCAGGCGGTGGGGTCCGCGGGCTCCGGCGCCTGCACGCAGGTGATCATGGGTTGCGCACCTGGGCCGATCTTGGGGGCCAGCTCGGCGTTGTACCACTCACGCAGGTCCTTGCCGGTGGGCACCCGGCCGCCGTTCGGCAGCTTGCGGATCGCCGCCTTGATCTCCAGGCGCTTGGCGCCGACGAAGTCCGCGCCCTGCTGGAGGTCGTGGCCGACCAGGGGCAGCCGGCCGTCGTAGGCGGCCGTGCGCATGCCGGACTCAAGCGCGGTGAGGTAGCGGTCGATGCCGTCGCCCAGGTTGGTCCAGTCCAGCTCCATCCCGGCGGGCAGCGTGGAGAAGTCGAACGCGGGCAGCTCCAGCCGGTCGATGTCGCCGGGCAGCTTCTTGGTCAGGTCGAACATCTCGGCCAGCGGAGCGGCTCTGGGCAACCGCAGGACGAGCGCGTGCTTGCCGTCGGCGGTGATCGGGCTGCCGCCCAGGTAGGC
This sequence comes from Microtetraspora glauca, assembly GCF_040656155.1. NCBI lineage: Bacteria > Bacillati > Actinomycetota > Actinomycetes > Streptosporangiales > Streptosporangiaceae > Microtetraspora > Microtetraspora glauca. Next base: position 114,564 of record NZ_JBFALK010000019.1, on the reverse strand, counting down.
GGGCAGCACCGCGCACAGCGCGAGGTCGGTCTCGTCGCGACGGGGGTCGCGGTCGCAGGTGACGGGGTCGCTCGTCTCGTTGAGCGCCAGGTCGAGCCCGGCGAAGAAGTCGGCCGGCGGCACCGCCTCCTGCGACTCGCCGCCGTAGCGGAGGCTCACGCCGTAGCCGAGCCTGGCCTGCAGCGGATCGTCGCCCGCCTTGCCGATGGAGACGGGGAGCGGCCCGATGGAGGCGTCGACGGTGCCGTCGAGCTGCGCCCTCGCCTCCAGGTCGAGGCTGGAATCGGTCTCGACGAGCAGATCGCGGGCGAGGTCGAAGTCGCGCTTGAGCGCCACCTGCAGGCCCAGCCGTACCTCGCCGTCGATCGTGGCGTCGAGCGTGCCGGAACCGGAGGCGGCGACCAGGCTGCGCTCCCCGAAGGAGAAGCGCAGCGGCTCGTTCATCGCCGCCTTCTTGTCATAGGCCAGCGACAGCCGCAGCCGGCCGCCCTCGTAGCCGATGCGCACCTGACCGCCCAGCGTCTTGTTCAGCTCGGCGACCATCGCTTGCACGGTGTCCGGCGGGGCGGCGGTCAGCCGGTCGACCGCGTCCCTGAGCCGCGAGCGCAGCGCGTAGGCGGCGCCCGGCTCCGGCGTGGCCTCGCCGAACTTCCCGGTGAACGCCATCGTGTGCCCGTCGCAGACCGCCGCGACGGTCATCAGACGGGTACCGACGATCACTCCGCGGCCGACGTGCGCCTGGGTGAACGTGCGGGAGGGGTCGGTGACGAAGCCGTTGCCGCCGCCGCAGGCGCCGTCGCCGTACACGACGCCGGGGCCCGAGCCCATCTCCTCGGCGGAGACCAGGTCGGAGACCGAGCGGCCGAGGAGCGGCAGCTTCGTGGTCATCGCGTCGCCGACCGGCCCGCTGCCCTTGACCTGGTCGAGGTAGGTGGCCATCGCGCCCAGAGACTTGATCAGCGCGCCGAACAGCGCGCGCGGGTTGTCGGGGTCGAAGGCGAAGTCCTTGACCTTGCCGAGCTTGTCGAAGCCGCTGAAGACCAGCGCGTCCGGCTTGCCGATGTCCGGCATCTCCACCGCGCCGGTGACCTTGCCGCCGAAGAAGTCCGCCATCCCCGGCACGCCCAGGGTGAGCCTGGCCTGGGCGGCGGCGTCCACCTGGGACGTCAGGACCTCGCCCGGGTTGCTCGCCAGGCGCTCGAACAGCCGCGTCAGCCGTACGTCTCCGACGTCCTTGAGCGCCACCTTCACCAGGTCGCCGCCGCTCCTGCCGGACATGGAGAGGTCTCCGGTGACCTGCACCCCCAGGTAGCCGACGACGGCGTTGACGTTGACCGGGGTCAGGACCGACACGCGCGCCCCGAAAAGATCGCGGCCGGTACGCAGCATGATCCGGTCGGCGGGCCGGGGCAACTCGGTCACCACGGTGGAGCTGCCGTCCGGATTGGTGTGCTTGTACGGGCAGGCCTTCTGCTGCCCGTCCGGCCTGGCGGCGCACGCCTGCCCGGTGGCCGGGTCGCTGAGGTCGAGCACGACCGTGGCGGCGGCGTGGTACCCGCGCATCACGCCGGCCACCGACGTGGCCGCGTTGGCCTGGGCGAGCCCCGCGCGGGTCTTGAAGGTGTCGCCGAAGGAGACCTGGCCGATCATCGGGTCGGCCGCGGCGATCCGGTACGGCGCGCCGGCCGCGGGCACGCCTCCGCGCCACCCGTCCGCGGCGAGGGTGACGGTGTCGGCGGTGTTGTCCGCCACGACGCCGCTCGACGCGCCCGCGGTGACCATACGGCCGGCGAACTGCCCGGGCGTCCACTTCTGGCCGGCGTGCTTGAGGGTCGCGGCCGTGTAGGTGACGCCGGTTCCCGCCCCGCTGCTGGCCTGGCCCGCCGGGTTGAGCGCCTCGGGCACGGGGTTGACCGAGCGGTCGATGACGAGCGTGAAGGCGATCTTCTTGGCGGCGTCGTCGTAGCCCGCGTCGGCGACCTTGATGATCGCGCCGCCGGGCAGGCCGCGCGCCTTCCCGAGCGCGGTGAACATGTCCTGGATCGAGGTGAAGGTCGGCCGGCCGGTGTCGCGGTCGACGCTGCCGGCGACGAACGCGTCGAGCGCCTCCGAGATCTGCACCGCGTCGGCCAGGGAACCACGCATGAACGGCAGATCCACGTCGCCCTGGTCGCCCCAGCGGGCACGCTGTACGGCGGTGATCGCGTTGGCCAGATGTGTCAGCCCGTCCAGCAGGTCCTTCGGGGTGAGCGTCTGGAAGCGGTTGAGCCTGTCCAGGTCGGGCTGGCTCACGCTCACCTGCGGGCCGCCCGCCGCGAGGTCCGGCCAGCTCACGTCGACGGTCGCGGTGGCGCCCTCGACCTGGGCACCGGCGAACGGCTGCGCCGTGATCCCCAGCTTGGCGGTGGCCGAGCCCTTCCTGGAGAAGGTGAACAGCCCGGCCGCCGCCCCCTCCGCCCCCAGCTCGCGCAGGTCCAGCCTGCCGTCGCCGTCGGGGTCGGATACGGCCGAGGTGTACGTGGAGGTGAAGGAGAGCGCCGAACCCGCCGACAGGTCGACGCCGAGGATGCCGAAGGCGGCCGTGGGCTTGGCCCCCGCGACCAGTCGCCCGTCCGCCTGGACCGTCAGCGCGACGTCCTTGCCCAGCCAGACCGACTTGGTGGCCGGGTCGTAGCCGAAGGGAAGCTTCGCCGCGAGCTTCAGCGTGACGTTCACCCCGCCGGATGTCGCCAGCGAGACCTTGGGCTGGGTGCTGCTGACCGAGACCGGCCGGTCGGCGACCGTCCTGGTGACCTCCAACGTGAGGTCGAGGCGCCTGATGGTGCCGTCGGTGCTCGCCTTCGCCAGCAACCGGCCGCCGCGCGGGCCGGCGAGCGCGTACTCGTCCTTGAGATCGGCCAGGCTGGTGAGGTCCTTGAGCTGGTCGTACACCGCCACGTCGAAGAGGTCGCCCAGTCCCAGGCCGTCCGCGCCGCCGGGGACCAGGCCGACCAGGGGCAGCTGCTCGCCCATCGGGCCGACCGTCGCGAGGCCCCTGCCCGCGGCGGCGAACCGCTCGACCGCGGACAGGAGCGCGGTGGTCTCCTCATCCCGTTGCGCGGCCGCCGAGGCGACCGGCGGAACCGCCGTGACCAGTCCTGCCGCCATCCCCAAGGCGCACAGAACGCTGAACAATCGCTGCCTGAACACGAGACCCCCAGGACTCAGCAGCCGATATGACGGGGATGTGTCTATCGATCGCTACTTGTGAACCACTTGGGGGAGCTCCGACCCCGCGTGGCCGACGGGGTCCCGCGCGCGCCTCAGCCGAGTGCCACGTCGGCGACCCGGCGGGCCAGCAGGCGGGCGGGGTCGAGCACCGGCACGGGGACGCGGGACACGTCCAGAGCCAGGACGATCTCGGTGCACGCGGTGACGATCCGCTCCGCGCCGCGATCGGCGAGGGACCGCGAGACCTCCGCGAGCGCGCGACGGTGGGCGGGCCCGGCGCCGCCGCTCTTGACGGCGCCGATGGCCGCCATGACCTGCCGCTGGCCGGGCGCGTCCGGCTCGACGATCTCGACGCCGCGTCGCCGCAGCGCGTCCGCGTACAGGCCCGCGCGCAGGGTGCCCGTGGTGGCCAGTACGCCGGCGGCTCCGACGCCGTCCGCCGCGAGGGCGTCGGCCGTGACCTCGATGATGCTCACCAGCTCCAGCCCGGCCTCGTCCGCCAGGCGCGGCACGAAGGCGTGGGCGGTGTTGCAGGGAACGGCGAGCACCTCGCATCCCGCCCGCTTCAGCGCCTCGATGCCGCGCCGCAGGTGCGGGGTCGGGTCCTCGCCGCCGCCGAGCAGGCTCAGGGAACGATCGGGGACGCGAGGATCGCCCCAGATGACGATGGGCACGTGCCCCTGGTCGCAGGTGGCCGCCGTCTCCTCCACGAGCTTGCCGTAGAAGTCGACGGTGGCCGCCGGGCCCATGCCGCCGAGGACGCCGACCAGCCGGGGCTCGCTCATCGGGCACCTCCGACGATGGCACGGCCGGGCAGTACGGAGGGCACCAGGGCGCCGTCGCGCACCACGGCCTCTCCCCCGACGAACACGTGTGTGAAGCCGATCGACGACGTCGCCGGGGTCTGGTACGTCGACCGGTCGGCGACCTCGGCGAGGTCGAAGACCACGAGGTCGGCGTCGCAGCCTGCCCGTACGCGTCCCTTGCGTGCCATGGCCGGGCAGGCGGCCTGGAGGAAGGTGGCGGGCAGCAGCGAGCAGCGGCGCAGGGCCTCGCGCAGCGACAACGTCGCGGTCTCCCGCACCATCGTGCGCAGGAACCGCGCGAAGGTGCCGGAGCTGCGCGGATGCGAGACGGCGTCGGACGGCATGGGACGGTCGCCCTCGACGGGCGCGCCGCCCGCGTCGGTGAAGGGGACGGCGTCCGAGGCGACCGCGGTGTCGTCGAGCAGCAACGCGCGCCTGATCACGGCCAGGTCCGCTTCCGAAGCCTCGTCGAAGTAGTGGACGACGACCAGCGCCTCGGGGGTGTCCTGCCGGATCCGCAGGAGCCTCTCCTCGTCCTCGGGACGCTCGCCCGTGGCCACGACGACCAGGTCCGAGGGGCGGAGGCCGAGACGGGGAAGGCGGTCAGGACGCAGGAACGGGGCGCCGACCGCGGTCATCCCCGCGCCGTACGGATAGGCCTCGGTCGTGATGGCGAGCCCGCGCGAGCGTGCGCCGCCGACCAGCTCCGCGACCTCGTCGACGGCACGCAGCGAGGTGGAGTTCAGGTGGCACAGGTGCATGTGCGCGCCGGTCCCCGCCGCCGCCGCGACGACCTCGGCCGCGCCTTCCAGCGCCGTCTCCGGGTCGTCCCGGTTCTTGAAGCGCGCGTGCGTGAAGGTCGGCACGCCCAGGCGCGCGGCCGTGCTCGCCACGCGCATGTACTCGCCCCTGCCGGTTCGCGGGGCGTACCCGAGGAGCACGCCGATGCCCAGCGCGCCCGCGCCGATCTCCTCCTCCAGGCGGCCGATGATCCGGGAGAGCGCGGCGGGGGCCGCGGGCCCCTGCCGTCCGGCGCTGCCCCCGATGCCCGCCGCGAAGCCGAGCGGTCCGTGTACCGGGGGCGTGCCGTCCAGGACGCCCATCCTGGCCTGCGCCCACGAGGCCGAGTAGCCGTAGTTGACGGGGCGGCCCTCCGCCGCGGCGCTCGCGAGCGCGCGGGCCACGTCGCCCGCGCCCGCCTCCAGATCCAAGGCGGTGGTGACCCCGTCCAGCGCCTGGAGGCGCAGGGAGGGGATGGTCTGCGCGTGGCTGTGCAGGTCGACGAACCCGGCGGTCACGATGTGACCGGACACGTCGAGCGTCCGTGCCGGGCGGAATCCGGACGACTCACCGACCGCGACGATCGTGCCGCCGCTGACGGCGACGTCCGCGACCGCGTCCAGGCCGGACTCGGGATCGACGACCCGCCCCCCGGCCAGCACCAGGTCGCAGTCGCGCGGCGGAGTCATCGGGAAGCGTCCTCTCCCCCACGGCGACCGAGGGGCGATCCAGGGAGCGAGCCAGAAGGCGAGCCGGGGACGGCTGCCCGCACAAGGATCGAGGTATACGGTGTGCCCGGTGTCCGAACGCAGCAATATGACACCAAGGGAGTGATCGTGCAGGATTCCGGCGTCGAGCCTCCGCGGTTGTTGTCGGAGACCGACCTCGAACTCATCGACGCCCTCCAGATCAACCCACGGGCGAGCTGGGTGGACGTGGGGGCGGCGACCGGCGCGGACCCGGTGACGGCGGCGCGGCGCTGGCAGCGGCTGAACGGCACCGGGGAGGCGTGGACCACCGTCGCCCTGGGACGGCGCCAGATGCACGCGATGAGCATGGCGTTCCTGGAGATCGACTGCGAGGCCGGAGCGGCGGTCGAGGTCGCGGGCAGGCTCGCGACGGCGGGGCACCTCATCACCGTCCAGCACGTCGCCGCGGGTCACGACCTCTTCGTGATCGCCGTCGCCGCGTCGATGCCGGCGCTCGCGGACTACCTGCTCACGGACCTGCCGCGGGTACCCGGCGTGGCGAAGGTGCGCACCCATCTCGCCACGCGCGTCTTCGAGGCGTCGTGCCGCTGGCGGCTGCGCGTGTTGTCGCCCAGGTCCGCGAGCGTGCTGACCAGGCGACCCGGGCCGCCGGAGTCCACCAGGGAGATGGACGAGATCGACCGGCGGCTGTTCAAGGCCCTGCTCGCGGACGGCCGCGCCGGTTACGCCGAGCTGGCGGGTGCCGTCGGCATGTCCGAGCGCACGGTCCAGCGGCGGCTGTCACGCCTGGTCGCGACCGGCGACATCGACTTCCGCTGCGACCTGGCCCGCGCGCACGCGGGCTGGCACTCCTCGGCGGTGTTGTGGCTGCGGATGCCGGACGGCCTGCTGGAGGAGACCGGCCGGGCGCTCCTCGACTGGCCGGAGACGCGGACGTGCGCGGCGCTCGCGGGTGCCCGCAACATGCTTCTCACCGTCGGCCTGCACGGGGTCTCCGACCTGCATCCGCTGGTGGTGCGCCTCGAGGAGCGGTTCCCGTACGTGAGCGTCGCCGACCGGCAGATCGTCCTGCGGCAGTCGAAGCTCTACGGGCGGGTGCTCGACCCCTTCGGCCGCTGCACGGGAGTCGTCCCGGTGGATCCGTGGAGCCTGTCGCCGCGTATCTGACGTTCAGCGCGGCTCGGGGATCGCACCCCCACGGGCCTCCCGGCACAGGCCGGCCCGCAGGACGTCGGCCTCCCCGCGCCCCACCATCTGCAGGTCTCCGACGGCCAGCGCGGGCAGGCCGAGCGCGGACACGACGGACGTGATCCGGCCGACCTCGCCGCGCACGGCGGCCTCGTCGCATCCGACCCGCGGCGCGGGGCCGCCGAGCGTCGGGGTGATCACGACGTCGATGCCCGACATCTCGGCCGAGAACCTGGCCCGGACGGCCGCGAGCTCCGCGACGGCCCTGCGGTATTCCCGATGGCCGATCCCGGCGGCGTCGTCCAGCTTCCGCCGCACGCCCGCGCTGTAGCTCGCGGCGTTCTTCGGATACGTGGCCTCGTGGGTGCGCCGGGCCTGCGCGCCCACGATCGTCCAGTACGGGGAGAGGATGTCGTACGGCAGGGCGATCTCGCGTACCTCGGCGCCCAGGTCCGCGAACTCCCCGGCCTGCGCGCACCCTTCGGCGACGCCGACGACCAGCCCCGACAGTGAGGGGGGTGGCGGGACGGCCTCCCCGGAGAGCGCCTGCCACACGCGCGCGCAGTCGGCGACCGACGTGGCCATCGGCCCGACCACGTCGAACATCGGAGCGAGCGGCGCGACCCCCTCGGCCGAAACGGCGCCGGCCCTCGGGCGCAGTCCGACGACGCCGCAGCAGGCCGCCGGGATCCGCACCGAACCTCCGGTGTCCGTACCGAGGCCGACCCGGGCGATGCCGGCGGCGAGCGCCGCCGCCGTGCCGCCGCTCGACCCGCCGGGGGCCAGGTGTTCATGGCGTGGGTTGCGCACATCGCCCCAGTGCGGGTTCTCGCTCGTGACGCCCCAGGCGAACTCGTGCTGGTTCGCCTTGCCGACCAGGAGCCCTCCGGCGCGTTCCAGCAGTTCGACGCACGGCGCGGTGGTCAGGGCCTCCTCGCTCCCGTACAGGACGGAGCCGCGGGTCGTGCGGAGACCGGCGACATCGATCATGTCCTTGACCACGAACGTCCAGCCCCACAGCTCGGGCGGTGTGGCGGGCACCGGCCGGTCGAGGCGCGCGAGCCGGTCGATGACCGGCTCGGCACCGGACTCGATGAGGATGTTGTGCCCGCGGTGGAGCCGAATGGCCTCGGCGGACCTGACGATCGCCGCCTCGTGTTCCATTTCCATGGTCGGGATCTCCTGGGGATGTGTCTGGTGAACGCCGCCCGTCGCGAGCGCGGGTCGGCGCCGCCGCCGGTCAGACCGCCAGCGCGTCCAGCAGGGAGTGCAGGGACGCGGTCTCGCGCTCGGGGCGGACCAGGCTGAAGATACTGCGGCTGGTGTTCAGCCACGGCACGTCGGCGACCACGACGTCCCTGCCGTGCCCGCGCAGCGCGAGGTCGGTCACGAGGGCCGCGCCTATGCCCGCCTCGACCATCGTCAACGTGATCTTGAAGTCGTCGGAGTAGCAGGCCACCCGGGGGCGCAGGTTCCACCGGGCGAAGACGCTGTCGAAGAAGGAGGCGTCGCTGCTGCCGGGATGATGCATGATCCACGGCAGGTCGACGAGCTGCTCGACCCGGTAGGGCGCGAGGTCGAGCCAGTCGCGCGGGTGGACGATCTTGTAGCGGTCCTCGGCGATCCAGTGCCGTCCGAGTGCCGACGGCCAGGACAGGCCGGAGTTCCCCACCTGGTAGACGATCGCCGCGTCCATCTCGCCGCCGGCGCCCAGACGCGGGATGAGCTGGGAGGACTCGGCGACGGAGACCTTGATCCCGGCCCGGTCCTGCGGCTCCATCCGTCGCAGGACACCGGCCAGCACGTCGGCGAAGCTGGGAAAGATGCCCAGGTGGATCTGGCCGCCGCTGTTCCTGTGCACGGCCTGGACGGTGGCGACCATGCGCTCGATGTCCATGAGCACGGTCTCCGCGTGCCTGGCCAGCACCTCGGCGGCGCTGGTGGGCAGCACGCTGTGGGCCGAGCGGTCGAACAGCTTCACGCCCATCTTCCGCTCCAGCGCGGCCATCTGCTGGGACACGGCCGAGGAGGTGTAACCGAGCCGGTTGGCGGCGGCGGCGAAGGACCCCAGCTGGACGACCTCACGGAGCGTGCGCAGGTGTTCCGGCTTCAGCATTAGCGTTCCTTATTCTCAGCGTCGCCAAATGTCGTGTTTATAGCGCTTCCGACTTCTTTTCGCCACTCCTACAGTGATGGCCACCGTCACTCGAGAGCCCTTGAGAGTCACATTGAGCATCCGCGTGTACCGAAACGCCGCCATCTACACAGGAGACAGCGGCACCCCGCCTGCCCAGGCCATGGCCGTGGACGGCGAGCTGCTGCTGGCCGTCGGCGGAGAGGCGGAGGTACGCGAGGCCGCGGGCGCGGGCGCCGAGCTGATCGACCTGGAGGGCGCGGCGGTGATCCCGGGGCTCTACGACGCCCACATCCACACCGCGCAGTACGCCCAGAGCCTGGACGCGGTGGACCTGCGCGACGTGCGCTCCCTGGACGACGCGCTGGCCAAGGTGGCCGCGCACGCGGCGCGGCTGCGACCGGGCGCCTGGCTGTTCGGCGGCCGGTGGAACAGCAACACCTGGGATCCGCCGACGCAGCCGGACCGGTACGCGCTCGACTCGGTCTGCCCCGAACTTCCGGTCGCGCTGCCCAGCGTGGACGGCCACACGGTATGGGCCAACTCCGCGGCGCTGCGGCTGGCCGGCATCGACGCGAACACCCCCGACCCGGTGGGCGGCGAGATCGTCAGGGACGCGGACGGGGAGCCCACCGGCATCCTGCGCGAGTCGGCCTCCTACCCGCTGCGCGGGCTGATGGTCTCCCCCGACCTGCGTGACCTGCTCCGCGCCGCGCAGGAGGAGCTGCTCGCGCTCGGCCTGACCAGCGTGCACGACATCGACGGTGAGGACTGCCGCGCCGCCTACCTGGAGCTGCACGACGCCGGCGAGCTGAAACTGCGCGTGCACAAGTCGATCCCGATGATCCACCTGGAGGCCGCCATCGCCGAGGGCCGCCGTACCGGCCAGGGCGACGACTGGGTCCGCACCGGCCCCGTGAAGATCTTCAGTGACGGCGCGCTGGGCTCGCACACCTGCCACATGAGCGAGTCCTTCGCCGGCGAGCAGGGCAACGTGGGCATCGCGGTCACACCGTACGAGGACCTGGTCAGGCTGTTCGCCAGGGCCTCGGGGGCCGGCATCGCGGTGGCCACGCACGCCATCGGCGACCGGGCGGCCCACCTGGTCATCGACGCCTACGAGGCCGTCGGCCGTGCCGCGGGGCTGCGCCACCGCATCGAGCACGCCCAGCACCTGCGGCCCGGCGACCTGGCCAGGATGGCGCGTCTGGGCATCGTCGCCTCGATGCAGCCCGTGCACTGCACCAGCGACATCGACCTGGTCGACTCCCTGCTCGCCGGGCACGAGCTGGCGTCCTACGCCTGGCGCGGGATGCTGAACGTCGGCGTCGCGCTGGCCTTCGGCTCCGACGCCCCGGTCGAGCATCCCAACCCCTTCGCCGCGCTGTACGCCGCGGTGACCCGTACCCGCACCGACGGCACCCCCGCCGGTGGCTGGCAGCCTGAACAGCGGCTGAGCATGGCCGAGGCCATCACCGCCCACACCCTGGGCGCCGCATACGCCGCGGGCGAGGACGACCGCAAGGGTGTCCTCGCCCCCGGCAAGCTCGCCGACTTCATCGCGGTGGACACCGACCCCTACCGGGAGTCGCCTGACGCGGTACTGCGCACCAACGTCATGACCACCGTCGTCGGCGGCGAAGTCCGCTGGCAGCGAATCTGAAGGAGCACCCCCCGTTGAACACCCGGATCCTCACCACGCTCGCCGCCGGCGCGCTGCTCGCCGCCACCGCTGCCTGCGGCGCCCAGTCCCTGGACGACGACGGCGCGTCCGGCGCGTCCGCCACGGCCCCGGCCGTCGTCCTCGACCAGGCTCCCACCGAGGAGAAGGCGGCCGACGTCATCAACGCCATCACCCCGGACAAGGACCTCGCGGCCAAGGCGCCGGCGAGCCTCAAGTCCGGCGGGCTGAAGGTCGTCTCCTCCATCGGCTACCCGCCGATGGAACTGTTCGCCACCGACGGCAAGACGCCGATCGGTTTCGACCCCGCCCTGGCCCGGGCCATCGCCAGGAAGCTCGGCGTCAAGGTGACCATCACCGACGAGGAGTTCAACTCGCAGATCCCCGGCGTGCTGACCGGCCGCTACGACTTCGTCATCTCCTCGATGACCGACAACCCGGAGCGGCAGGGCCAGGTCACCTTCGTCGACTACGTGCAGGCGGGCTCGGGGATGCTGGTCAAGGCGGGCAACGCGGCCGGCATCGCCGGGCCGAAGGACCTGTGCGGCAAGACGGTCTCCGTCGTCGACAACGGCTCCTCCATGGAGCTGGCCGAGAGCTACGACGCCGACTGCAAGAAGGACGGCAAGGCGGCGGTGAACATCCTGAAGTTCCCCGGCGACACGGAGGCCATGCTCCAGGTGAGCAACGGCCGGGCGCAGGCCACCGTCACCGACTACGTGGTGGCCGCCTACAAGTCCGCCGATCCCAAGCTCGCCATGGAGGCGATCGCGCTCGAAGGCACCGAGAGCCCGTGGGGCATCGGGATGAAGCCGGACAACAAGGAGCTCATCGAGTCCGTCAAGGGCGCGCTGGACGCGCTCATCCAGAGCGGCGAGTACGGCAAGCTGCTCGCGGCGTGGAACCTCGACAAGCTGGCCGTCCAGTCCGCTGTGATCAACGGCGGTAAGTGACCGTGCGGACCGAACCGATCACCGACGCGTCAGGCCGGCCGATCCCCGTCGCGCGGACCTGGCACTGGGGCCGCTGGCTGGCCGCGGCGGTCGCGCTGGCGGTCGCGGCCCGGCTGGCCTACCTCATCGTGGCCAACCCGAACCTGGACTGGGGCAAGGTCGCCGGGTACCTGTTCAACGAGCGAATCCTGAGCGGGGTCTGGGTCACCATCGAGATCTCGGTGCTGGCCACGGCCCTCGGGCTGGTCCTGGGCGTGCTGGTCGCGATCATGCGGCTGGCGCACAACCCGGTGCTGAGCGGTCTGGCCACGTTCTACATCTGGTTCTTCCGCGGCACGCCGGTGCTGGTGCAGCTCATCTTCTGGTACAACCTGGCGTTCCTGTTCCCCGAGCTGGTGCTCAAGATCCCGTTCACCATGATCGGCCTCAAGTGGGACACCAACCAGGTGATGACCGGCTTCACCTCGGCCATGCTCGGGCTGGGGCTGAACCTGGCCGCCTACTTCGCCGAGACCGTGCGCGCCGGGATCCAGGCCGTCGACCGCGGCCAGACCGAGGCGGCGTACGCGCTGGGCATGACGCCGGCCAAGCGGATGCGGGTCATCGTGCTGCCGCAGGCGCTGCGCATCATCATCCCGCCGACCGGCAACGAGTTCATCTCCATGCTGAAGACCACCTCGCTGGTCTACGTGGTCGCCGGGCACGACCTGATGACCAACGCCAGCCAGATATACAAGGCGAACAATCTGATCATGGAGCTGCTGATCGTGGCGAGCCTCTGGTACATGCTCATGACCGCCGTGGCGACCTTCCTGCAGGGCCGGCTGGAGCGCCGTTTCGGCTCCGACGCCGTACGGCTGGTGCGCGGGGGCGGCCTGGCGGCCAGGATCCTGCCGAAGGTGGCCGCGTGAAGCCCGCCGCGAACCCCGGTGCGGACGCGGTCGTGGACCCGGTCGTGGATTCCGTTCCGGACCCGGTCGTGCGGGCGTCGGGCGTCCGGATGAGCTACGGCGACGTGCAGGTGCTCAACGGTGTGGACTTCACCGTGGCCTCCGGCGAGGTGAGCTGCGTCATCGGCCCGTCGGGCTCGGGCAAGTCCACGTTCCTGCGTTGCCTCAACGGCCTGGAGCCGGTGCTCGGCGGCAGCCTGCGGGTGCTCGGCGAGGAGGTGGGCCACACGCTGCGCGACGGCAGGTACCACCCATGGACGCCCAAGGAGTTCGCCTCCTTCCGCAGGAACATCGGCATGGTGTTCCAGCGCTTCAACCTCTTCGCCCATCAGAACGCGCTGGAGAACGTCGCCTGCGGCCCCGTCCACGTGCTGGGCACCCCGACGGATCGGGCGCGGGTGCTGGCGATGGAGCATCTGGAGCGGGTGGGCCTGGCCGACCACGCGCACAAGCGGCCCCACCAGCTCTCCGGCGGCCAGCAGCAGCGGGTGGCCATCGCCAGGGCGCTGGCGATGAACCCGGCGCTGATGCTGTTCGACGAGCCGACCTCCGCGCTGGACCCGGAGCTGGTCGACGAGGTTCTGGAGGTCATGAAGGGCCTGGCCGCCGAGGGGATGACGATGGTCGTGGTGACCCACGAGATCGCCTTCGCCAGGGAGGTCGGCGACTGGCTGACCTTCTTCGCCGACGGCGTGGTCGTCGAGCGGGGCCGGCCCGGCGAACTCCTGGCCGCTCCGGCCCACGAACGGACCCGGGCGTTCCTGTCCAGCGTGCTCGGCTCGAAGGAGCGCCAGGAACCCTAGGTGACCGGTGCTGACGGCACCGCGCGCATCGCGACGCGACAAGCGTGGCGGCAAGCGTGGCGGCAAGCGGCAACACGCGGCAACACATGACAACACGTGGAGAAGGCCCGGAACTCGGCGGGTAGCCGGGACGCATTACTGCGCCCCGGCCCCTCAGAGCCGTGCGTGCCACTCGTCGCGGCACGCGGCTCAAGCAAGCCCCGGAGGGTGGTTCAGGGTTTGTTGTGCTGGTCTCCTGCGTTGGCGGGCGAGGAACCCGCGATGGCGGAGGAGTGCACGAGGCGGGTCGGGTTGCCGTCCGGTGAGCCGGGCCGCGCCACCTACGCGGAGAAGGCGAGTTCGGCGAAGGCTTCGAGCTGCTCCAGATAATGGGCGAGCGACTCGTGCTTCACGGTGAGGTTGATGCGGGTGCCGCCCGCGCCGGCGGCGGCCTCGAGGAGTTCGGCGACCCTGTCGGGGGCGTTCAGGGCGTCGACGCGCCGGCCGGGGGTGAAGACCACGTCGAAGTCCGGGGGCAGTTCCACGGAATCGAGCATCTGGCGCAGCTTCTCCGGCGACGGGCCGTGGAACGCCTGGGGGGCGGGGGCCCAGCCGTCAGCGAGGCTGGTCGCGCGGCGCAGGGCGCGCATGCTGTGGCCGCCGACCCACAGCGGGACCTTGTCCTGGACGGCGTGCGGGTCGATCACCACCTCCTTGAACGAGAAGTACGGGCCGTCGTAGGACGCGATGCGGGTGGACAGGCACGCGCGCAGGGCACGTAGAGCGTCGTCGGCGCGGGCTCCGCGGTCTTCGAAGGGCTTGCCCAGCAAGTCGAACTCGGCGCGCAGGCTGCCCACGCCCAGGCCGAGGATCAGCCGGCCGCCGCTGAGGTAGTCAAGGGTTCCGAAGCGCTTGGCCAGCTCAAGCGGGTGGTAGAAGGGCAGGACCAGCACGTACGGCAGGAAGCGCAGCCGTTCGGTATGCCCCGCGAGGAACGAGAACGTCGCGAGCGGGTCGTAGAAGCGCTCGCGTTGGGGGACGCCCTGCGGCACGGCGACGTGGTCAGGGCCGGTCATGAAGTCGAACCCGAGGCGGTCGGCGGTCTTGGCGACCTGGAGCAGTTCGGGAACCCCGGCGTGCTCCTCCCATGCGGGGCGGTTGCCGGAGAGGGCGAGGATGGGGGAGCTGATACCGACTTTCATGAGTCCGCCTTCCCAGAGGTGATGCGCTGTCGAAGCTGGATGAGAGGGTCCTGGTCGTCATGCCGTCCCGAGGGCCCGTCGCCCTCCTTGGCCATGAAGCGGCCGACCTCGGATCTGGTCCACTCGCGGACCGCCCAGCGCTCGAAGATGGCCCACCGGCCGTCCCGGTAGGTCATGTGATCGACGAAGCGCACCCCACTGGTGAAGTTGGCGCGGGCGCTGTCGGCCGGCTCGCCCCAATGGACGGAAGTGCCGTACGTCTCCGAGACCGCCGCGTCTCCGTACAGTTCGACCAGGTGGTTGCCCAGGATGTGCATGGTCCCGCCGGTCCGGGCGCGGGCCCGGAGCTTGGGCTCGACCCAGGCGAGGTACTCCCCGACGGGCCCCGTGAAACCGGTGTGGTGGTCGATCGCGTCGGGGTGGTACGCCGAGCGCACCAGATCCATGTCGAGCCGGTCGACGCCCCGGCAGTACCGCAGGACGACCTCGTGGATCTCCCGCCGATCCGACCACTCCGAACGCTGCTGCGCCACGGCTTCCCTTTCGGTCCGTTGTTCTTCTGCGCAGGTTAGGGAGCCTCGCCGGGTATGGGCGGCGGAGTCCCGTTGATCGGAAGCGACCGGGGAACCGTCGTCATGGAACGGCGAAGAGCCCGGCACCAGATCCGGGCTCTTCGCCGTGGTCGGGATGCGCCAGGTCGAGGTCCTCGATGTTGACGCCCAGGACCTCCTCGGCGCGGCCCGGCGCGTTCCAGGTGCCGACCGCCGCGCTGCCCCGCAGGGGCTCGAGAGCTTCACCGATCGACGCGGCGTTATCGCTGGCGAGAGAGTTATTTGTTAAGAAACTTGACAGATGGCGCCACCGATCCCGACCATGTACCCACGCGGATCCGTGCACTCATCCGGCTCACTGGCAAGGAAGTCCGCCGGCGATGTCGCCGGCGGACCATCACCCGTACCCACCCCCCTCGATCGGCGCGGAAGCGCCGATCGCTCCTGGTTCGGGAGACCGTCATGCGAAACCGAACATCGCGCCTGCTGACGCTGGCAGTATCGCTACTGCTGGCGGCCATGGGCGCGCTCATCACCCAGATGCCGGCCAACGCGGCCAACCTGCTCGAGAACGCGGGCTTCGAGACCGGAACCCTCGCGCCCTGGTCCTGCACCGGCGGGCTGGGGTCGGTGGTCGGCTCGCCGGTCCGCTCCGGCACTAAGGCGCTCGCCGGCGCGGCGAGCGCCTCCGACACCGCCCAATGCAGCCAGACCGTGACCGTACGGCCGAACACGGCCTACACCCTGAGCGCCTGGGTCCGCGGCAACTACGTCTACCTCGGCGTGAACGGCGGCGGATCCACCTGGACCCCGTCGGCGACGGCGTACACACAGCTCACCGTTTCCTTCACCACCGCGGCCGCCCAGACCACCGCCGTGATCTACCTGCACGGCTGGTACGGCCAGGGCACCTACTACGCCGACGACGTGAACTTCGACGGTCCGGGAGCCTCGCCGTCGCCCTCGGCCTCGGCCTCCCCTTCGCCGTCGGCGTCCCCCTCCCCCTCTCCCTCGGCGTCCCCGTCGGCGTCGCCCTCGCCGTCCGCCTCTCCCTCGGCCTCGCCGACCGACACCACGTGCGCGGTCAAGTCCCGACCGGCGGGCAAGGTCATCCAGGGCTACTGGGAGAACTGGGACGGCGCGTCGAACGGCGTGCACCCGCCGCTCGGCTGGATTCCGATCACCGACCCCCGCATCCAGGCCCACGGCTACAACGTGATCAACGCCGCGTTCCCGGTCATCCGCTCCGACGGCACCGTCCTGTGGGAAGACGGCATGGACTCCACCGTGAAGGTCGCCACGCCGGCCGAGATGTGCCAGGCCAAGGCCGCCGGCGCCACGATCCTGATGTCCATCGGCGGAGCGACCGCCGGCATCGATCTCAGCTCCAGCACCGTCGCCGACCGCTTCGTCGCGACCGTCGTGCCGATCCTCAAGAGGTACAACTTCGACGGCATCGACATCGACATCGAGACCGGCCTCAGCGGCAGCGGCAACATCAACCAGCTGTCCGCCTCCCAGGCCAACCTCATCCGCATCATCGACGGCGTGCTCGCCCAGATGCCCGCGGGCTTCGGCCTGACCATGGCCCCGGAGACGGCGTACGTCACCGGCGGCAGCGTCACCTACGGCTCGATCTGGGGCGCGTACCTGCCGATCATCAAGAAGTACGCCGACAACGGCCGCCTGTGGTGGCTGAACATGCAGTACTACAACGGAAGCATGTACGGCTGCTCCGGCGACTCCTACTCCGCCGGAACGGTGCAGGGCTTCACCGCCCAGACCACCTGCCTGAACAACGGCCTGGTCATCCAGGGCACCACGATCAAAGTCCCCTACGACAAGCAGGTCCCCGGCCTGCCCGCCCAGTCCGGGGCCGGGGGCGGCTACATGGCGCCCTCCCTGGTGAGCCAGAGCTGGAACAGCTTCAGCGGCGGCCTCAAGGGTCTGATGACCTGGTCCATCAACTGGGACGGGTCGAAGGGCTGGACCTTCGGCGACAACGTCAGGAGCCTGCAGGGGCGCTGACCGTACGCGAAGGCCGCCCCCGAACGATCGGGGGCGGCCTCACCCGTGACCACGACCGGGAGGCGCCGGCGACCGCTCACCGGCGCCGACCACGAGCAGGAGGCACCGACGGCCGCTCACCGGCGCGCCGTTCCGCCCGCCTACGGCATGAAGCCCGAGCGGCGGGCGACGACCACGGCCTCCATCCGGCTGTGCGCGCCCAGCTTGCGCATGATGGTGCGCAGGTAGCTCTTGACCGTCTCGGGAAGAATGCCGAGGCGCCGCCCCGTCTCGGCGTTGCCGCATCCCACGGCGACCAGGGCCAGCACGTCCAGCTCCCGCGGCGACAGCGGGTTCGCGCGCGGCGGCCGCCCGTTCGTCCGCGCCAGCCTGTCACAGACGTCCTGGAGGCGTGACCGGATGGCGGGGTCGGCGATCTCCTGCGCGATCGACCGCAGCTGGGCGTGCGCCTGGCGGACCTCCTCCCACTCCGGTGCGGTCGGCGCCTCGCGCACGGCCCGGGTGATCGCGGCGGTCTCCAGCTCGACCATCCGCCGCTCGACCTCGCGCCGCACGGCCAGCTCGATCCCCGCGCGAAGGGCGACCTGGGTCATGGCGTCCAGCACGCGGGTGCTGAGTGACAACGACTCGCGTGTCCCGCCGTACAGGACCCCGAACACCGAGCCGTCCATGGTGATCGGCACCGCCGCGATGGCCCGCAGCCCTTCGGCGATCACCGGCTTGTCGTACTCGTGGCTGATCCGCAGGTCGCTCGTGTAGTCGTCGACGCTGCCGGGGCGCGAGGTGACGAGCACCTGGCCGCCGAGCCCGTTGCCGGCTCCGATGACCAGTCCGCGCAGGGCGCCGGTCAGGGTTCCGGTGAACCCCGTGAGCGGCACGTCCCGGCCCTGGGGCGACACCGCGCCGCCGAAGGCGACGGGAAGCCCCGTCACCCGGCGCATCCTCCGCAGGGCGGTGTGCAGCACTTCGCGTTCGTGTTCCGGGTCGCTGACCGGTGCGTGCGATACGGCCATATCACCGGGATGGTATGAGATTCAGCGGCGGCGGCCACCCCCGAACGGGGGTGGTGGCGCGACGCGTCCGGGCGGATGCTTCGTTCATGGGCGACTTACCTCTCTCGTACTCCTGCGGCACCTCCGATGTCCCCCTGCTCGGAGAGACGATCGGGGCGAATCTCGAACGCACGGTCGCGCGCTTCGCTGATCGCGAAGCCCTGGTGGAGGTGGCGACAGGGCGCCGCTGGACCTACGCCGAGCTCGACGCCGCGGTGAACGAGGTCGCGCTCGGACTGATGGCCGGCGGCGTCGCCAAGGGCGACCGGGTCGGCATCTGGGCGCCCAACTGCGCCGAGTGGGTGCTCGTCCAGTACGCCACCGCGAAGATCGGCGCCATCCTCGTCAACGTCAACCCCGCCTACCGCGGCCACGAACTGGCCTATGTGGTGAGACAGTCCGGCATGCGGCTGCTGATCAGCGCGGTCGCGCACCGGACCAGCGACTACCGGGCGATGATCGCCGAGATCGGGTTCACGGACGTCGTGTTCATCGGCGAGCGCGGATGGGACGAACTCGTCGAGAACGGCAGGCGGAGCGATCCGACGGCGCTGCGGGAACGGGCGGCGACGCTGACCTTCGACGACCCGATCAACATCCAGTACACCTCGGGCACCACGGGCTTCCCCAAGGGCGCCACGCTGTCGCATCACAACATCCTGAACAACGGCTACTTCGTGGCCGAGTCGGTCGGCTACACCGAGGCCGACCGCGTCTGCCTGCCGGTTCCGCTGTACCACTGCTTCGGGATGGTCATGGGCAACCTGGGCGTGACCTCCCGCGGCTCGTGCATCGTGCTTCCCGCGCCCGGCTTCGACCCCGAGCTCACGCTGCGCGCCGTCGAGCGGGAGCGCTGCACCTCCCTGTACGGCGTGCCCACCATGTTCATCGCCGAACTCGGCCATCCGGACTTCGCCTCCTTCGACCTGTCCAGCCTGCGTACCGGGATCATGGCCGGTTCGCCCTGTCCGGTCGAGGTGATGAAGCGCGTCGTCTCCGAGATGAACATGAGCGAGGTGGCGATCTGCTACGGCATGACGGAGACCTCCCCCGTGTCGACGATGACGCGCCGCGACGACGGGCTCGCCCGCCGCACCGAGACGGTCGGGCGGGCGATGCCGCACATCGAGGTCAAGATCGTCGACCCCGCGTCGGGCCTGCCGGTGCCCCGCGGCGAGGCCGGGGAGCTGTGCACCCGTGGCTACTCGGTCATGCTCGGGTACTGGGCGCAGCCGGACGCCACCGCCGAGGCGATCGACGCCGCGCGCTGGATGCACACCGGCGATCTGGCGATCATGGATGCCGAGGGCTACGTCACCATCGTGGGCCGGATCAAGGACATGGTGATCCGCGGCGGCGAGAACGTCTACCCGCGCGAGATCGAGGAGTTCCTCTACACCCACCCCGACATCGCCGACGTCCAGGTGATCGGCGTGCCCGACCAGAAGTACGGCGAGGAGCTCATGGCCTGGATCATCATGCGGCCGGGGGCCGAGCCGCTCACGACCGAGCGGCTCAAGGAGTTCGGCGCCGGGCGCCTCGCGCACTACAAGATCCCCCGTTACGTCCACGTGGTGGACGCGTTCCCCATGACGGTCACGGGAAAGATCCGCAAGGTGGAGATGCGGGAAAGCGCCCTCGACATCCTCGGCCTGCACGACGCGGCCCGCATCCGGAACGCGTGAGCGGTCGGTTCGCGGCACCGGCCTCCTCCGTGGAGAGTCTCACCACAGGTCGAGATCGGCCGTCTCCTCGATTCCCGCCTGCCGGGAGATCATCTCTCTGACGGCGGCCTGATACAGGGAATGGCTGAGCCTGGCCAGGGCACGGGCGGCGGCCAGTTCGTCGCCGATCTCCGGGACCGACTGGTCGTCCGGACTGCGGCGGGCGTGGCCCGTGCCTGAGACGCTGACGCCGTCCACGACGGCCAGCGCGGCCTGTGCGTAGGTGTCGTCGCCGTGCTCGGTGATGTCGACGGTGACGTTCCAGCGCTTGTCGGTCATCGTTGTCCTCCTTGGTGGGAGGCGTTGTCCTCCTTGGCGGGAGGCGCCTCGTCCGTCCTCGGCCGAGAGTGTCCCGGCCGAGGAGGGGGTCCGGGATCGAACCGCCGCCGGCCCGACCTCGTGAGCGCTCCTCAGGAAGTGAGCACGACGTCGGCCACTCCCGGCACAGTGCGGGCGATGACCTCGGCGATCCGTGCCGACCTGTCGTCCAGGTCACCGCCGTGCAGTTCGACGACTCCGTCGTGTACGGCCACCCGCCACTCCGTCGTCTCGAACGAATCCTGCAGCGCCGTGAGGACGTCGTCGCGGATCCTCTCGTCACCGTGGGCGAGCATCCCCATCAGGTCGCGCCTGCTGGCGATGCCCACGACGTCGTCGCCGCGTACGACCGGGACGCTCTTCACCCCGGTCGAGATCATCAGATCCACGAGTTCCAGGACGTCGGCGTCCTCCCTGACGGTCCTGACGTTCGGCGTCATGACCTCCTCGACCCCCACGGACGGCGGCGAGTCCGGTGGGGCCGAGGGACGGAGGTAGGCCCTGGGGTCCGCTTCGAACTCTCCGCGCAGGAGGTCCATCTCGCTGACGATCCCGACCATCCGGCCGTTCTCGTCGACCACCGGCGCCGCCGTGATGTCCTGTTCGTAGAGCAGGTGGATGGCCTGTTTGACGCTCCACGTCCGCGGCAGCGTCACCACCGGCGCGGTCATCATCTCCCGGACGAGCATCGCGACCACCCCCTCACTCCATCCCACCCCTCGCCGCCCTCCCCACCCAGGGGCGAAGGTCCTTGGCCGGAGAGTGCCGCGGTCGTCGCGACGACCGCGGCACCGCGCGCCCGCGCGTGAATCCGCTCGCGGGGACGCGCGCGCACCTGTCACCAGGTGACGGGCAGCGAGTCCAGGCCGTAGACGATCGCGATCTTCCGGAAGGCGACGTCCTCCGCCGGTACGGCCAGGCGCAGGCCGGGGAACCGGCGCACCAGAGCCGGATAGGCGATCCGCAGCTCCATCCGCGCCAGCGGGGCGCCGACGCAGCGGTGGATGCCGTGTCCGAAGGCCAGGTGCGACCGGAAGTCCCGGGACGGGTCGGCGGTGTCCATCTCCGGGCCGAGGGCCGGGTCGCGGTTGGCCGCCGACAGCGAGCACAGGACCATCGAGCCTTGGGCGATGGGCTGTCCGGCCAGGACCAGGTCTTCCCGCGCGAACCGCGGGAAGGCGACCTGGACCACGGTCATGTAGCGCAGCAACTCCTCCACCACCTGCTCGACGTGGTCGTCCCGGTCACGGACCAACGCCAGGTGCTCGGGATTGTCGAGCAGCCACAGCGCGCCGAGCGCGAGCATGCTGGTGCTGGTGTCGTGCCCGCCGGTCAGGAGCCCGTCGACCAGGCTGGCGAGTTCCCGGTCGCTGATCTCGTCGCCGTGCTCGCGGATCAGCCCGCCCAGCAGCCCGTCACCGGGGCGGAGCCGTTCCCTTGCGACCAGGTCGGTGAGATAGGACATCGTGTCGTTGATGGCCTGCAGGGACGCCTCGGGACCCGCCGAGAAGTCGAACCTGTCGGTACTCAGCCGCAGGAAGTCCGCCTGCTCCTCGTACGGCACGCCGACCAGCTCGCACACCACGAGCGAGGGGATGGGGAGCGCGAAGTGGCGGACCAGGTCGGCCCCCGGCCCCTCCTTCTCCATGACGTCAAGCTGGTGCTCCACGATGGCGCCGATCCGGGGCTCCAGCCGCTGGAGCCGCCGCATGGTGAACTCGGGCGTGAGCATGCGCCGGAGACGGGTGTGCTCGGGCGGGTCGCGGAAGCCGAGGCCGCCGGGGTCCTCCTGGTTGGAGCCGGCGGCGATGATGTTGCCGAAGTCGTTGCTGAACCGGGTGCTGTCCCCGAGGACGGCGCGGACGTCCTCGTAGCGGGTGACCAGCCAGACCGTCGAGCCGTCGGGCATCGGCAGGGGGTGCACAGGACGCTCGGCCCGGATCTGGGCGAGCTCGGCGACCGGGTTCATCCCCTCGCGCAGGAACTGCACGAGCGGAAACTCGGTTTCGGACATGGTGGTGTTCCTATCGTCATGTGATCGCACGGCTGGTGAGCCGGGCACGCGGCAGCCGGGAGCGAACGCGCGCGATCGACGCGGCGCGCACGCCTTCGGTGAGAGGGGTGGCTACCGCGGGTCCGGAGGACCACGCCGACGGATCGAATGTCGGAGATTCTCGGAGATCAGCGGCCGAGGGGAGCTTTGGGAGAACCCCACGGCCGGTACCGGCGGCGTGCGAACCGAGGCGCGCAGCAGCCGGCCGAAACCGCTGTCCAGCATGTCGAGCAGTGCCCACAGCACCGCCTCTCCGCGTGCCAGGCACAACGCGGTCATGCCGATCGCCCACCCGTGCATGAGCAGCATGCTCACGCTCGGCATGAGCCCGGAATGAACGTGCGCCTGGGCCGACTCGGGCATCGACGCGTGCACCAGAGTGAACATCACGTGGAGCAGCAGTTGCAGGCATCCCAAGAACGGAAGGATCACCCGCAACGTGCGTTCGCGCCCGGTCAGGGGAAACACGCTGACGAAGGAGATGCCGAGGCCGCCGAACACGCTCGTCTGGGAGAGAGCGGCGCCGGCGAAAGCATGCGCCATCGCACTCAGACCGACACACGCCACGGCGAACGCCATGGCCCGGACGATGCGGAAGGGCAATGCCGCAGACATAACTCCGCAATCATTCCACATGGCGCTGCCAAGATCCCCCGCTCGGGGATGGCCAGTAGGCCACGCCGGGCTTTTGACCCCGGGTTTTCGACCCCGGGTTTTCGACCGCGCGAACGATGTCGGAAATCTTCCGCGAATCGGGGCTCGATGTCGGTTTTCGGCGGTGTTGGGGGTGCTGGCTGGCCCGAGGACGGCGACACGGCGCAGGGTGGCGCGGTACCAACCGACCTCGGCGTGCCACGCCGCAAGAGAGGGTTTCCTTGAACGTTTCGAGTGGGGGGACGGGGGCCGCGCGCAGGAAAAGGATCACGATCACGCTGGCCTGTGCGGGGGTCTTCGTCGCCTATCTGCCGGTGGTCACCGTCGCGATGAGCCTGCCGGCGATCCAGCGGGCGCTGGGTGCGTCCACCGCGCAGCTGTCGTGGGTCTCCGATGCCTTCGTACTGCCGGTCGCCGCGTTGATCCTGACCGCGGGGGTGTTCGCGGATGTGCACGGCCGCAAGAAGATCTACCAGGTGGGCTTGGCGTTGTGCGCGGCGGGCGCGGTGGTGGCGCTGTGTGCCCGTTCGGTCCAGGTCGTGTGGGTCGGGCAGGCGCTGGCCGATGCGGGGGCCGCGGCGCTGCTGCCGGTGACGTTGGCGCTGATCAGTCACGTGGTGCCGGATCCGCGCGAGCGCGGTAAATACATCAGTTTGTGGACGACCTGCATGATGGCGGCCATGGCGGTGCCCCCGTTGATCGCCGGGGTGATCCTCCAGCATGTGAAGTGGCGGTGGATCTTCCTGTTGCCGGTGCCGGTGTCGCTGCTGACCATGGCGGTCGCCGCACGGCTGTTGGACGAGTCGCGAGCGCCCGGGACACGCAGGCTGGACTGGCCTGGGCAGTTCACCGCCGCGGCGGCGATCACGGCGTTGATCTACGGAGTGATCGAGGGCGGTGCCGAGTCGTTCTCTCATCCCCGGGCGGTCGCGGCGCTGGTGGTGGCCGTGGTGAGCGCCGCGGCGTTCGTGGTGGTGGAAACGCGCAGCACCTCTCCCATGCTGGACCTGTCGCTGTTCCGCAGCCCGGCCTTCGCCGCCTCCACGCTGGCCGCCCTGATCAGCTTCCTGGGGCTGATCGGCTTCTTCTTCGTCCTGAGCCTGTACTTCGGCCTGGTGCAGCAGCTGAGCACCTTCCAGTCCGGTGTCCGCATGGTGCTGGTCAACGTCGTGTCCATGCTCTTGGGCGTCGTGATGGGCCGCGTGATGCGCCGCGTGTCGGCCCGGGTGCTCATCACGGCCGGCCTGCTGGTCGCGGCGGGCGCGCTGCTGTGCCTGACCACGATCGGCACGGACACGTCGTTCTGGTCGGTGGCCTGGCGCCTCGCGCTGCTGGGACTGGGCCTCGGCATCGCCTTCCCGTGCCTCACGAGCACCGCCGTCGCCGCGGTGCCCCCGCACCGGCCCCGTTGTGCCCCAGACACTCGACGTGCTCGACCTGAAGCTGCTGCAGGCGCTGGAACTCGACGGGCGGGCGCCGTTCAGCCGGATCGCGCAGGTGCTGGGAGTCTCCGACCAGACCGTCGCACGCCGGTTCAGGCGGCTGCGCACCACAGCACGTCTGCGTGTGACCGGCATGACCGACGACAGCCGCCTGGGCCGGGCCGGCTGGATCGTCCGGCTCGGTTGCACCCCCGACGTGGCGGTGCGCCTGGCCTCCGCGCTCGCCAGACGCCCCGACACCCAGTACGTCGATCTGGTCTCCGGCGGCACCGAGGTGCTGTGCGCGATGAGGCCGCGCAGCCGGCAGGAGCGCGACGAGCTGCTCCTGGAACGCCTCCAGCGCACCCCGCGCGTCACCTCGGTCAGCGCCCACTGCATCCTGCACTCCTTCTACGGAGGCCCGTTCGGATGGTTGCGCAAGACCAGCGCGCTCGAGCCCGACGAGGAAGCCGCGCTGCGCGCACCGGCTGCCGCTCCCGCCGCGGCGCCGGTCGTACTGGATGCCGCCGACGAGGCGCTGCTGGGCGCGTTTACGAACGTGGTTGACCTCGACAGGACCACCGCGACCGGGTTCAGTCTTTCGGGCGGGCGAACAGTTCGAGGTGGGAGCACCGGACGCACCGGAAGGCGTCGATGATCCATCGCGGCTTGCCCAGACGTCTGGCACCACCGAAGACGCCCCGTTGCAGGGCGCCTGGAATCCAGCGTCCGTAACCCGGGGAATGCTCGCCGCTGTCTTCGGCGAATCCAGGCTCCAGGTTGGTTGCGCCGCATTGGGTGCACTTCACATCTCAAGTATGTCGGCGAATTCCTCCGCGAGCAGGACGTCCCGTCGGCCGGGCCCGGCCCCGCGCCCGCCCCTGGGACGCCTAGGGACCCCCAGGGACGGCCGGCCGACCGGTCGTGTCCGGCCACTCGGTCGTGTCCGGCCGACCGGCCAGGATCTCGGCGGAGTCCGTGAGGCGCAACTTCCTGCGTACGCGCTCGTAGAACGTGGTGAGACCGAGCCGCACGACGTGGACGGCGGCGGGCCGGGGCCGGATGCCGATGTGCTCCCCCGGCGCGGCGTGACCCGCCACCCTCCCGTCGACCTCGACCGCGAGCCTGCCGCTGGTGGGCAGGACGGCCAGCGAGAGAGTGTCCCGGAGGGAGAGCACCACTCCGCGGTTGTGCGCGGAATGCGGGGACGCCGGGGTCACGAGCAGGGCCTCGACCTCGGGGTTCACGATCGGCCCCCCGGCGGAGAAGCTGTACGCGGTGGAGCCGGTCGCGGTGGCCACGATGACGGCGTCGCCCGCGTAGCCGATGAACGGCCGGCCGTCGACGTGCACCGCCACGACGGCGGTTCTGTGCCCGGGTACGCGTACCAGCGCGACATCGTTGAAGGCGGTCACGACCTGTGAGCCCAGATCGGCGTCGATGGCCAGCCGGGGCTCGATGGTGAAGTGCTGGGCGTCGATGGCCGAGAGCGCGCCGGGCAGCTCGGGCACGTCGACCTCGGCCAGGAAGCCGAGCTTGCCCACGTTCACGCCGAGGACCGGGGCACGCTGCCGATCGGCCAGCCGCATGGCCCTGAGCATGGTGCCGTCTCCGCCGAGGCTGACGATCAGATCCGATCGCCGACCGAGCTCCTCGGCCTTCACCGAGATCACCTCGCGGTCGAGCCGGCCGACCTCGTCCTGGACGCCGAGGACCTCGGCGTCCCTGCGGGCGGCCCAGTCCAGGACCGCGGTGACCGCTTCGGAGCAATTTCGCAGCGGGTGCAGAACCAGGCCGACCGAGCGCATCACAGCGAGCCTCCGTAGTGAAGCCAGAGCCTCGGGCACCGCCCCGTGTCGTGAGAGAACGCCCAGCCTGCCGCCTGTCCCACGGCGCCCCGCGGCTCCTGCTTCTCGCCCGCCGCTTCGAGACCTCCTGCCTGGCAGGCTTCCCACGCTCCCGTACGGACGAGTAGGGACAAGTCTAGTCGTGCCCTTTCGGCCGCCCACCGGCGCTCGTGGCGTGGGTTCGGCATTCCACCGCGAAAAACACCCGAACGATGTAATCGGGACGGATGCGGAGGGACTACTGGGTGTGGACGATCCCGAAGAGCGATTCACCGACCTCTACGACCGGCATTACCGGGCCGTGCTCGGCTACGCGCTGCTGCGCGCCGACCGGCAGACCGCCGAGGACGCGACGGGCGAGACCTTTCTGATCGCCTGGCGTCGCCTCGACGACATGCCGGACCCGCCGCTGCCGTGGCTGCTCGGTGTGGCGCGCAACCTGCTGCGCAAGCAACGGCACGCCGGGCTGCGCGGCAGGGAGCTCGCCGCCGGGCTCGCGGAGCTGGCCCCGGAATCGGACGGGGACGTCGGCGAGCGGGTCGCCGAACGCGAGGCGGCCCTCGCCGTGCTCGCGGCGATGCCGGAGCGAGACGCGGAGGCCGTGATCCTCGCCAGTTGGTACGGCCTCGCTCCCAAGGACGCGGCGCGGGCGGCCGGATGCTCCGCCCGCGCCTTCAACGTCCGCCTGCACCGCGCCCGCCGCCGGCTCACCGAGGCGTTGCGCACCACCGACAAGACCCTCCAGGAGCAGACGTGACCCATCCCGTTGACGATCTGGTCGCCGAACTGCGGCCGGACGAGTACACCGGCGCCGCCTACCAGCGCAGGCGGGAGGCCGACCTGGCCCGTGCCTTCGCGACACCCCGCCGCGCCCCCCGCTGGACGGACCGCTTCGCGACGCCGTACCGGCGGACCGGCCTGGCACTCGCCGGCGGCGCGCTCGCGATGGCCGTCGCCGCGACGGTCACCCTGTCGGCCACCATGTCGGCCACCGCAGGGGGCGCCGGCCAGCTCGGCGGACAGGACGCCCGCCCCGGCGTGACCTCCTCGATCAGCACGGCCGCCGACGACGCCAGGAACGCGCCGTCGCCGATCCGGCTGGAGCCGCGCGCCTTCCTGCTGGCCGGAGCCGAGACGGTGCTGCGGGAGCAGCCCGCCGACGGACGTTACCGGTACGAGCGCACCCGGACGTTCGAGCCGGTCGACCGGTACGGAGCTCTGGTGGCGCACACCGACGAGAGCTGGTACGACGGCCGCGGGGGCCGAACCAGCTCCAACCAGGACGTCGAGGTCGTGTTCGACTCCGCCGGAGACAAGGCCCGGTGGCAGGCCGCGGGCTCACCGTCACTCTGGTCCGGGAAGCCGTCGACCGACGATTTCTCGAAGATCTCCCTCTCGTGGTCGATCGGCAGGAAGTCCCTGACGATGAACCAGCTCCACATGCTGCCGGAGACCGCCGCCGGGCTGGAGAAGTGGCTCCGCCAGGCCCACACGGGAGGATCGTTCCCCGACTTCGTCTTCGGCGCGGCCCGCTATCTCCTGTCGTCCCCGGCGAGCGCGGAGACCCGGGCCGCGGCGCTCCGCGTGCTCGCCGACCAGCCGGGACTCACCCTGTCAGAGAACGTCGCCGACCGGCTGGGCCGTACCGGCGTGGCGATCGACAGTCCGGACGGCGCCGCGCGACTGATCGTGGACCGGTCGGGCTCGACGTTGCTCGCCTACGTCCAGCTCGTGACGGAGCGGCCCGTACGCGAACCCGGTCCCCGCGAGGTGCGCATCCTCCATGCGGCGGGCTACCAGGCCGCCTACGAGGCCATGGGCTGGACGCGTGAGGTGGGCACGCGGCCGTAGGGCCGCCGCGGGCGGGAAACCGGTCGGCCATCTCGGTGGATGACCCTGCGGGCCGCCGGAAAGTGGTCGGGCCGTCCGGGCAGAACGTGCCGTTCGCCCTAGATGGTGCGAACACTCGCTGGCGGCCCGGAGTCTAGCGGCCCGGAGTTCCGTGTTGCCGCCACTCCCGGTCCCATCCCGCCACGGCCCGGCGGGCGGTCCACGCGTGCCGGGACACGCGTACGAGCCCGGAAATCGACCAGGCGACGCACCCCGCGGCGATCCAGGCCAGCAGAGAGCCGATGAGAACACCCGGCGCGTCCAGGGGAGGACGGGCCGGCTTGTCGTCGGCGTCGACCCAGAGGCGGATCCGGCCATCGGAGACCCGGTCCGAGATCAGGCGCGTCGTCGTGACATGCCGCGCGCCGCGCTCGTCGACCCAGGCGACCTGCCGGGTGACTCCCCTGGTCACCCTGTCCTCCTGGTCGTCGAGGATCGTCGCTGTGATCTGCCGGTGGGTCGCGAGGTAGTCGTCGACCTCCGCCGACAAGGACCGGTGGGCGGCCAGTGCGACGACGGAGCCGAGCAGCACGGCGATCGCGGCTCGAACGACACCCGATCTCGTCATCCGCAGCGGACCGGCGGTGTGGAACCATTGCCCCGCGGACTGGAGGGTCATGCCGGGGCTCCGATCCGGAAGCGCATCCGGCACACCACGGCGTCGGTACGGCGGCGCAGTGCCCTGGCCAGGACGGCACCCCGCTGGTTCTGGAGCATGCGCTGCCAGGCGTGTTCGGGCTCGACCTCGGCGATCAGGACGAAGACGTGGGGTTCGGGCACCTTCGCGAGGTAGTCCACCAGTGGGGTGTCCAGGCGTCGGTGGGCGTCGAAGAGTTGGACCAGCTCCACGTCGGGGTGCCAGCGTTCCCAGTCCTCGACGAACGCGCGGGCGATCGTCTCCTCTTCGGGGTGGGTGACGTTGACCGCCGTCACCCGGTCGCCGAGGGAGAGCGCGGCGGCGAGGGCGTCATGACTGAGCCGGTTGACCGCGTGGATCGGCACGACGACGTGGGACCGGTGCGGCCGGGGCGGGGCGGGGGTCGTGCCGAGTTCCAGGCGCTCGCCGATGCGGGTGTAGGAGCGGTTGACCCATTCCATCGCCAGGACCATCAGCGGAAGCGCGACCACGATGAGCCAGCCTCCCTCGGTGAACTTGGAGATCGTGACCACGACGGCGGCGACGAGGGTCAGCAGCGCGCCGAACCCGTTGAGCCCGGCCCGCCACCTCCAGCCGGCGGGGCGGTCGATGATCCAATGCCTGACCATACCCGCCTGGGAGAGGGTAAAGCCGACGAACACCCCGATAGCGAACAGCGGCACCAGGAGGTTCATGTCACCGCCCGCGGCGATCAGGAGCGCGGCGCTGGTGATCGTGAGGAAGGCGATGCCGTACCGGTGGACGTGCCGGTCCGCGCGCAGCGCGAACAGGTGCGGCAGGTTGTTGTCGGTGGCCAGGAGCCGCGCCAGCGGCGGGAGCCCTCCGAAGGAGGTGTTGGCCGCGAGGGCGAGCAGCACCACGGTGGAGAACTGCACCAGGTAGAAGAGCGCTCCGTCACCGAGCGAGGCCCGGGTGACCTGTGCCAGCACGGTCACGCCGTCGACCGGCGCGATGGCGAACTTCTCGATCAGCGCGGCAACGCCGATCAGCATGACCGCGAGCAGCGCGCCCAGGGCCAGCTCCGCGTTCTGGGCCCGCCTGATCCGGGGTTTCCTGAACGAGGGGACGGCGTTGGCGATGGCCTCGACGCCCGTGAGTGAGGCGCAGCCGTTGGCGAAGGCCTTGAGCAGGAGCAGGGCACCGACCGTCCGCAGGTTCTGCGCCTGCTCGGCATGCTGGACGACCGTGGCGGGCTCGGCCCGGACGAGGCCGGTGACGACGACCAGGAGGATGGCGCCGACGTAGATCGCCGTCGGGGCGACGAAGACGCGGGCGCTGTGCGCGATGCCTCTCAGGTTGACCGCGGTGACCAGGGCCAGAACCACCAGGCAGAGCCACACCGTGTACGGCAGCAGCGCGGGGAAGGCCGAGGTGAGCGCCGCCACCCCGGCCGCGACCGAGACCGCGACGTTGAGCACGTAGTCGATGATCAGGCTGGCGCCGGCGACCAGGCCGGCGCGGCGCCCGAGGTGGGTCCTGGCCACGCCGTACGCGCCGCCGCCTTCGGGAAAGGCGGCGATGACCTGCCGGTAGGAGAAGGTCAGCACGGCCAGCAGTGCGGCGATGGTGAGCGTGACCGGGATGGTGAACCCGAGTCCGGCGCCACCGGCCAGAGCGAGGACCAGCACGATCGCCTCGGGACCGTAGGCCACGGACGCCAGCGCGTCGAGTGAGAGCGCGGCCAGACCGCCGGCGACGCTGAGCCGGTGCTCGTCACCGGCGTGGGGAAGCCCCTTGGCCGCGACGGGAGTGGATGCTGCGGACATCACGTCCTCCTGTGAGGGAACGCCGCCATCGTCTCCCCTCGGCCGGCGTGCGCCCGCGCGTCCATACGGACCCTTTATGCCTTTCGTCAAGATAACTACGCAAATCAGACGGCGGCGGCGTCCGGGGACATCTTCCTCGGCCCGCGTCCGGACCCGCGACGGCGTGACGGAACACCAGGCGTCAAGAACGTGTAGGGATGGGCGGCCGACTCGTAGGAGTTCCGTATCGGTCGCCGCTTTTGCCATGAACTGTGCCCGAAAGTGGATGCGTCGCCCCCGGTTCCGCCTCAGGCGCCGGCCCCCGGTTTCGGCTCCGGTCCGGTTTCGACTCCGGCCCGGTTACGGCTGCGGTCCCGGCTTCGGTCCCGGTCCCCGGTTTCGGTTACGACGCCGTCCCGGCTCCGGTCACAGCCCAGGAGGAGAGATGACGGTGTGCCCCGCCCAGCGAGATGACCCCCCGGACAACAGGCACGGCCTGGGCCGCGGAATGGAGCAGTTCCATCATCCACGGCCCGTGCGCATCGGGCGCGGGGACGACTGCCGTCCGACCTGGCAACGCGATCGACTGCTGCGGGCGCTCGGCGGGACGGTGCTGGAGATCGGCGCGGGTGACGGGGTGAAGCTCACCTGCTACCCCGCCGAGGTGGACGAGATCGTGCTGGTCGAACCGGACCCGTTCCTGCGGGCCACCGCTCGCATCGCTTCGGCCGCTTGCGCGACGCCGTCGCGCATCCTCGACGGCGACCCGGCCCGGCTGCCGGTCCCGGACGCCTCCTACGACGCGGTCGTCTGCTCACTGATCCTCTGCTGTACGCCCCAACTGGAGACGACGCTCGCGGAGGTGCGGCGAGTCCTGCGCCGGGGAGGGGAACTGCGGTTCTACGAACACCAGCGTTCGGACCTCACCGCCGTCGCGCTGGCCCAGAGCGTGGTGACCCCGCTCTGGTCTCGTGTCTCGGGTGGCTGCCACCTCTCGCGCGACATCGTCACGGCCATCAGGCGGGCCGGGTTCATCGTCGAGCGGCTCGACCGTTTCACCTTCTGTCACGTCACCCACACCATCGGCGCCGCACGCCGCGCCTGAGCCGACCCGCGCCGACCGCCGTACGTGCCCGGCGTTCACGTCCCCCGAAACGCACATACCCCCGCAACACACCCCCAGCAAGAGGAAGACACATGCGCTGGCGCAGGAGCGGCCGGAGACCTCCGGTCGAGTTTCTGATCCCCGGCGGTTTCGTGCTGGTCGTCGTCACCTGTGCCGTCGCCGCACTGGCCCTCCCCGAGGGCACCGTCCGCGTCATCACGATGGCGGCGGCCGTCGGCGCGTTCGCCCTGTGGGCGGGAAACCCGGCCGCCGCCCTGGCCACAGCCGCGACGGCGTGGTTCTTCACCACCGGCTTCCTGGTGAACGGCGCGGGAGAACTGACGTTCTCCCGCGACGACGTGATCAGGTTGGGGGCGTTCGTCGCGACCGGGCTCGCCGGCCTCGGATGTGACCGGCTGCGACAGGTCCACGGCTCCCGACGTCGGGCGCGGCGGCTCATGCGCGCCCGCGCCAACCCGCGCCGACGACCGGTGCTCTCAGCGAGACGGCGTTCTTCCGGCGTCAGAAGTTCGGGTTGATCTGGACGCGGCTGCCCCGGCAGGTGTCAGACCCCCAGTCGTCCACGCACACCACGAGCTGCAGCTTCTTCAGACCGTAATGCTCGTCCGTGATGCGGAGATTCCTCCACGTAAGGGTGGTGTTGGCGTCCTGCCTGTTGTACCGATAGGTGGTCTTCGCCGTGGACCCCGTCTCGTTGTAGACGACGAAGTAGGCGTAGACGTTGTTGGAGTCGACCCGCAGATCGCTGACCGACAGCGAGTTGACGCGGATCTCCTCTCCGTCGACGTACGTGACGTTCGCCGACGCGGAAGCGAACCCCGGCACCGCCGTCGAGAAGTTGGAGCTCGCCGCGGCCTGTGCTCCGGAAGGCCAGCCGACCAGCGCCGCCACCCCCAGCACCAGGGCCGTACGAACGAACAGTTTCCTCATTTTCCTCTCCCTTCCTTCCGCCCCCGTCGCGTGATCGCGCCCAGGGGCGTCTCCTGCTCGCGATGGACTGGTCAAAGAGTCACAGCCCGGCGCCGCGCCATTCCAGAGGAAGCGAACGCGATGCGTTGCAGTACAACTTGCACTGCGCTGACCAGGCATTCTGTGCGCGAACTGCAAGCATCGAGGAGTGTCACCCCGAGCGTTTCCTCCGCCAAGGCGCTCACCGGCGGCGGATTCGAGCCGTGCGCGTCCCTCAAGCGCGAGGCGGGATCGCGCGGCCGACGGGCCCGCACCATGCGCGCGACTGATCGACTATCCGTCGTGCTAGACAGGAGACAGGAGAAGGGGTGATGAGCCATGCCTCGCTTCCTGAACAGGGACCTCGTGGCGGTCGCCGCCGCGCTGGTGGTGCCCCTCGCCGTCGCGGCGATGATCTTGCCGTTCCGCGCGGGCTTCTCGAACACGAACACCGCTCTCGTCCTGGTGGTGATCGTGGTGGCGGTCGCCGCCGCCGGGAACCGCGTCGCCGGGGCACTCGCGGCGGTGTCGGCCGCCGTCTGGTTCGACTTCTTCTTCACCCAGCCCTACCAGCGGTTCACGATCACCAAGGCCGCGGACATCCAGACCGCCGTCCTGCTGCTCGTCGTCGGGCTGGTGACCTCCCAGCTGGCGGCCTGGGCCCGCCGCCTCAAGGTGATCGCCATCACCGACGCCGACTACCTCTCCCGCGTCCACGGCATCGCCGCGCTGGCGCAGACCGCCCGATCCCCCAGCACAGTGATCAACCAGGTGCAGGACCAGCTCACCGAGCTTCTCCACCTGCGCGGTTGCCGGTTCGAGTACGGAACCCTGCTCGGCCATCCCCCGCGCCTCGAACAGGACGGCACCGTCACGGTGAACCGCAGGCACTGGGACGTCGAGCGCAGGGGCCTCCCCGATCGGGAGATCGAGCTGCGCGCCTTCGGCAACGGCCGCTTCTACGGGCGGTTCATGCTCCAGCCCACGCCGGGGACCGTGCCGCCTCTCCAGGCACGGCTCGTCGCGGTGACGATGGCCGACCAGGTCGGCCACACGCTCGACGTCGCGGCCGCCCACGGCGGCAGGCGATGACCCGATGACCGTACGCGCCGGCCACGCGTGGGAACCCGAGATCACCGACAGGAGAAAGGTGAGCCGGGGCGACGTCACACGTCCACTCCCCGGCGACGACATGTCTGAAAGCCGGCTTGGGTGTTCCACGCCTCTATCCGGGCCTCGCCATGGTGCCGGCCATCTTCGAGATGGCCCGGATGACGGCGTTCTGGAGCGCTGACGATGACCGCATCGGCACGTGAGCGTCCGGTCCCGAGGACCTCGATCACCGGCATGGCCTCGATCGCACTCATCGGACAGACGCGTCTACCGCACTACAGCCACACCGCGGCCCTGGTCGGCACTCTCATCCTTCTGGCCGTCTTCGTGACCCTCGTGATCGCCATCTTCCGATCCCGCAGGAAATGAACGGTCCGACGTGAGCTCGGAGAACCAGGTCGCCGGTGCGAGCGGCCCGAGCTCACGACACCGAATCCCGCGCCACAGGGATACGCCGCGTTCGAACGGACGACTCGCACTCTCCAGGCGGTGGCTCAATAGCATCCGAACATGGACACGTCGCCTGATCTCGACCGGGCGTTGGACGCTCTCTACGCGGCCTTCTCCCCGTATCCGCTTCCAGCCAGGACCGATGTGTGCGACCACTGCGTGTCACCGGCAAGCGTTCAGGCGGCGCGTGCCGCACCACTCCGGATGCTCACCGCGTCCGCGCTGGACGCGTACGCCTGGAACGCTGTGTCCACGTGGGGAGACATCGACGAGTTCAAGCACTACCTGCCGCGGCTACTGGAGTTGCTCATCCTCGAAGAACTCGACGGCTACCTTCACGCCGAGTCTCTGATGGGCTGGGTCGATGTCGCTTGGCGGAGCTGGCGACAGGTGGAGCAGGAGGCCATCGTGGCCGTCGTCCGCGCATGGTGGCAGGTCACCCTGAACCACTATCCGCGTGACGTCGACGTCATGACGATGATCGAAATCATCGCGGACGGTCTTGAGCTGGATCTGGCTCCCCACCTGGCCGAGTGGGCGTCGCACAACACGGAGACAGCGGCTCGTCACCTGGCATGGCTCGTGCGGGACTTCACCATGAGCGTCGCCGACGACACCGGTTGGTACATGCTCCTCGACGGCTGGATACGCGGGCCGGCATCCGCGGAGATCCTGGAGACCGCATTCTTTTCCGCCTCCTCGCCCGAAGTGGCCCAGGAGCTCTCCGACGCACTGGAGATCCATCGCGTGTGGAACCGACGCTAGTGCCTCTCCGTCGCGGTACCGGCCGGGTCTGATGACCACTGGATGACCTTCGTCGGATCCGCCGCCGGATGGCGTCCGGCGTTCCGGCGACGGCTTCGACACGCACTGGACGGTGACTACACACGCGTGTAGCATCTTTTTCGTATGAGCATTTCACTACATGTGTGTATAGGGATGGTTTTTCTGTGGTGATGACCGGACCGGACCCCGACGACCTCACCGCTCGCGCGCGGATCAGAGACGCCGCGTTGCTGCACTTCGGCGAGCACGGGTTCGAGCGGGCGACGATCCGCGGGATCGCCGAGACCGCCGGTGTGTCCTCGGGGCTGGTGCGCCACCACTTCGGCTCCAAGCAGGCCCTGCGCGAGGCGTGCGACGCCCACCTGGTGAAGCTGATCAGCAGGCTCAACGACCAGGTCCGGGCCGACCCCGCGCCGGCCGACGTGAACTACGTGGCCGCCGCCCGTGCCGCGATCGGGCCCTACCAGCGATATCTGGCACGCGCCCTGGCGGAGGGGGGCGCCGCTCCGCTGTTCGACGCGATGGTCCGGATGAGCGAGCCGTGGCTCGCCGACGCCGACAAGAGTCGTGACCACACCCCCGATGTCGACCGCACGACCCGGGCGGCGGTGACCACCGCGATGGCGCTGTCGGTCACCGTCCTGCACCAGCACCTGTCCCGCGTCACGGGCGTCGAGATGTTCAGCCCCGAGGGAGACCTGCTGCTCGCCCGAGCGCTGATCGACATCTACTCCCACCCCATGCTCAGCCTGGAGGAGGCCGCCTCGATCCGGGCGGCCCTCGACAAGGTCCAGAGCGCATCCCCCCAAGCGGACCGCGAGAGCACTCCCCCGCGAATCAAGGAGCACCGCGATGACTGACGCCGTATCGGTGGCAGGCTTAGTCAAGACATTCGGCTCGACGAGAGCCCTGGACGGTCTCGATCTCGTCGTACGCACCGGTGAGGTGCACGGCTTCCTCGGGCCGAACGGCGCGGGAAAGAGCACCACGATCCGGGTCCTCCTGGGCATGATGCGGGCGGACGCGGGCACCGCCCGGCTGCTCGGCGGCGACCCATGGGCCGACGCGACCGCGCTACACCGCCGACTGGCCTACGTGCCCGGCGACGTCACACTGTGGCCCAATCTGTCCGGCGGCGAGGTGATCGACCTGCTCGGCCGGATGCGCGGCGGGCTGGACAAGCGGCGCCGCGCCGACCTGCTGGACCGCTTCGACCTGGATCCCCGCAAGAAGGGGCGCGCCTACTCCAAGGGCAACCGGCAGAAGGTGGCCCTGGTCGCCGCGCTGGCCTCCGACGTGGAGCTGCTGCTGCTCGATGAGCCCACCTCGGGCCTGGACCCGCTGATGGAGGAGGTGTTCCGCGACACCATCCGGGAGGAGCAACGCCGCGGCGACCGGACGGTGCTCCTGTCCAGCCACATCCTGGCCGAGGTCGAGGCGTTGTGCGACCGGCTCACCATCATCCGCGACGGCCGAGCCGTCGAGAGCGGCACCCTGGCCGACCTGCGGCACCTGACCCGCACCTCCATCCAGGCCGAGTTGGCGGGCCCTCCTGACGGGCTGGCCGACCTGCCCGGCGTACACGATCTGCGCACGGAGAACGGCCAGGTGCGCTTCGACGTCGACACCGCCGCACTGGACACGGCGCTGCGGCACCTCACCGCGGTGGGCGTGCGCGGCCTGGTCAGCCGGCCGCCCACGCTCGAAGAGCTGTTCCTACGGCACTACCACCGGAACGGCCCGGCCACCGAGAACGACGCGCAGGTGTCGCGATGAACGAGCTCACGGGCACCGGCAGGCTGGTCCGGCTGATCCTGCGGCGGGACAGGTTCCTGATGCCGCTGTGGGTGCTGTCCCTCGGCCTCATCCCGATCTCCTACGTGGCCTCCATCAACGAGCTCTTCCCGACCGCCGCGGGACGACAGGGGTATGCCACCGCCAGCGCGAACAACGCCGGCTTCGTCGCGCTCTACGGTCCGTTGAACGGCTCCGGGCTCGGCGAACTGGTCGCCTGGCGGGCGGGTTTCATCCCCGTCATGATCGGACTGTTCAGCATCCTCACCGTCATCCGGCACACCCGTACGGAGGAAGAGGCGGGACGCCGCGAGTTGCTCGGCGCCACCGTGGCCGGGCGGCACGCCGGCCTGGCGGCGGCGCTGGTCACGACGTTCGTCGCCTGCCTGGCCCTCGGCACGGTCCTGGCCCTGGGCATGATCGGCCAGGGTCTGCCGGCCGCAGGATCATGGGCCTTCGGCGTGGAGTTCGCCGCCACCGGCTGGATGTTCGCGGCGGTCGCGGCCGTCGCCGCACAACTGACCAGCGGCGCGGGCGGCGCACGAGGGATCGCGATCATCACCCTCGGCGCGGCGTACGTGCTCCGGGTCGTCGGCGACATCAACGGGCTGACGGACGGCCCGCTGTCCGGGCTCACCTGGCTGTCCCCGATCGGCTGGGCGCAGCGGATCAGTCCCTACGCCGACGAGCGGTGGTGGATCACCGCGCCTGCCATCGGCTTCACCGCGGTGTTCGCACTGGTGGCCGTCGCGCTCTCCGCGCGGCGCGATGTCGGCGCCGGGATCCTCCCTCCCCGGCTCGGCCCTGCCTGGGGAGCGACCTGGCTGCGCTCGCCGCTTGCTCTGGCCTGGCGGCTGCACCGCGGCCTGCTCGCCGGCTGGATCGCGGGGTTCGCCGTCCTCGGCGTGGTGCTGGGCTATCTCGCCGCGGGCGTCGGGGACCTGGTGCGCGACAACCAGCAGATGCGGGACATCCTCGCCCGCCTCGGCGGCGCGGCCGGACTCATCGACGACTACCTCGCCGGCATGATGGGGCTGTTCGGCCTGATCGCGGCGGGCTACGCCATCCAGGCCACCCTCCGGCTACGCGGCGAGGAGACCAGCGGGCACGCCGAGCCGGTGCTGGGCACCGCGGTCGGGCGGTTCCGCTGGGCGGGCGGCCATCTGGTCTTCTCGCTGCTGGGCCCGGCCGCCGCGCTGGCCGCCGCCGGGATCGCCATGGGGCTGACTCACGGCCTGAACACCGGTGACGTCGGCCATGAGCTGCCGCGGATCCTCGCGGGCGCGATGGTGCAGTTGCCCGCGGTCTGGATCCTCGCCGCGATCACGATCGCGCTTTCCGGCCTGTTGCCCCGGCTCGCGGCCGTCAGCTGGGGCGCGTTGGCGATCTGCCTGCTGTTCGGCATGGTCGGCACCGCGCTGCAGTTCGACCAGTGGGTCCTGGACCTCTCGCCGTTCACCCACCTCCCCCGGATTCCCGGAGGGCGGTTCAGCGCGGTCCCGCTCCTGTGGTTGTCGGCCATCGCCGTGTCCCTGGCCGCCGCCGGACTCGCCGGTCTCCGCCGCCGGGACCTCCCCATCACCTGACGCCCGATGTCCTGCGCCGACGCAGTGAAGGCGTCATCCGTGAGGAGTGTCGCGATCAGCGGCGCCGCAGCGACGGGTCGAGCAGCGCGGGCGGGGTGTCGAACTTCTCGTGTGCGGCGAGGTCGGTGCCAGGGGCGACGATCGCATCGATCGCGTCGAGCACGTCGGGGGAGAGCACGGTGTCAGCGGCGGCGAGCTGCGAATGCAGGTGGCCCAGCGTGCGAGGACCGATGATCGCGCTGGTCACGGCCGGGTGCGCGGTCACGAAACCGAGCGCGAGCTGGATCATCGTCAGGCCGGCTTCGTCGGCGACTTCGGCCAGCCGCTCGACCGCGTCGAGCCTGGCCCGGTTGGACGGAATGGAGGTGTCGAAGCGTTGCGGCATGAACGTCGAGCGGTTGGTGGTGATTTCCTGGCCCTCGCGGATCGCGCCCGACAACCAGCCCGAGGCGAGCGGGCTCCATACCAGCACACCGAGCCCGTACTGCTCGGTCACGGGCAGTACGTGGGTCTCGATCCCGCGCTGCAGGATCGAGTAGCTGGGCTGTTCGGTGACGTAACGGCTCAGGTGATACTCGCGGGCGGCCCACTGCGCCTGCACGATGCGGTAGGCCGGGAAGGTCGAGGAGCCGAAGTAACGGATCTTTCCCGCGCGCTGCAGGTCGGTCAGAGCCGACAGCGTCTCCTCGTCACTGGTACGCGGATCCCACCGGTGGATCTGGTAGAGATCGACGTGGTCGACACCGAGGCGGCGCAGGCTGTTGTCCAACTCGGTGACCAGCCAGCGGCGCGAACCGCCCTGATGGTTGCGCTCGTCCCCCATCGGCATACTCGCCTTCGTGGCCAGCACGATGTCGTCGCGGCGGCCGGCGATGGCTTTGCCGACCATCTCTTCCGACTCGCCGCCGCTGTACATGTCGGCGGTGTCGATGACGTTGATCCCGCCCTCGAGGGCGGCGTCGACGATGGCGGTGGCCTCGTCCTGGGTGGTGCGTCCGATCTTGCCGAAGTTCATCGCGCCGAGCGCGAGGGAGCTGATCTGCACACCGGTGTGGCCCAAGGTGCGGTACTGCATGACAGTGTCTCCTCCATTGCGGTGAAGC
Organism: Microtetraspora glauca; assembly: GCF_040656155.1. Lineage (NCBI taxonomy): Bacteria > Bacillati > Actinomycetota > Actinomycetes > Streptosporangiales > Streptosporangiaceae > Microtetraspora > Microtetraspora glauca. The sequence continues at coordinate 75,321 of NZ_JBFALK010000019.1, read as the reverse complement.
GTGGTGGTGAAGCGTGGTGGCGATGCGTGGCTTGGTCGTCGGCCCCCTGCTCTGACATCATGAGCAAACGGGACATTGTCCCGATTGACGATATGGGACGTTGTCCCGTTTAGCAAGCTCGGTAGCGGAGGGAACGGCGCGGTGAACGACAGCGACCGGGGCGCAGGGCCTACGGCCCGGCCCAAACGGGCGGACGCCCGGCGCAACGAGAAGACTCTGCTCGACGCCGCCGCAGCGATCTTCGTCACGTCAGGCGTGGAAGCGCCGATACGCGACATCGCGGCCGAGGCCGGCGTCGGGACGGCCACGATCTACCGCCACTTCCCGACGCGCGCGGATCTCATCATCGCCGTCTACCGGCACCAGATCGAGGCCCTCGCCGAGGCCGGTGCAGCCCTGCTGACGACCAGCCCGACTCCTCACGCCGCACTAGGGCGATGGATCAATCTCTTCATCGACTTCCTGGTCACCAAGCACGGACTCGCCGCCGTACTGCAGTCCGACGACACCGGCTTCGACGCCCTGCACGCCTACTTCCTCGACCGGCTCGTGCCCGTGTGCGCCCAACTGCTCGAAGCCGCAGCCGTCGCCGGCGAGATCCGCTCCGACGTGGATGCCTACGAACTCATGCGCGGCGTCGGGAACCTCTGCATCGGCGCGGAGAACGATCCCCACTACGACGCACGTCGGCTGGTCGAACTCCTCATCGCAGGACTACGCCTACCGCGATAGGGCTATGCGCAGTTCGGATCTTCGGGTGGGGTGGAGGCTCGGCCCCGACGCCACAGGACCGTGCGATCCGCGGATCAGCCGTCGAGGTAGCGCAGGATCGCGAGCACCCTGCGGCTGTAATCGGGATCCCGGGGCAGGTCGAGCTTCTCGACGATGGCGTTGACGTGCTTTTCGACGGTGCTCGACGACACGTGCAGGCGCTCGGCGATCGCCGCGTTGACGAGGCCCTGCGCGAGGTGCTCCAGAACCTCCGTCTCGCGTGCGCTCAGCCTGCTCAACGGGTCGGCGTGCGTGGTGCGGGCGAGCAGCTGGCGGACCACCTCGGGGTCGAAGGCCGCCCCGCCCGCGTGTACGCGTTCGAGCGAGTCGAGGAAGTCGGCCACCTCAGAGACGCGGTCCTTGAGCAGGTAGCCCAGGCCCTCGGTGGCCCCGGCGAGGAGTGTGGCCGCGTAGGTCTTCTCCACGTACTGCGACAGGACGAGCACGCCGACGCCCGGCCGGCGTTCGCGGATCTCCAATGCGGCGCGCAGCCCCTCGTCGGTGTGCGTCGGCGGCATGCGCACGTCGATGACGGCCACGTCGGGCCGGTGCCGCTCGACGGCGTCGAGGAGCGCGCGCGAGTCGCCGACCGCGGCGACGACCTCGTGGCCGGCCTCGTCGAGCAGCCGGATCAGGCCCTCGCGGAGCAACACCGAGTCGTCCGCCAGGATCAGCCGCACGGCGCCGCCTTGGGCAACGTCGCGGCGACCGTGGTGGGGCCTCCCGCGGGGCTGTCGACGGTGAGGTCGCCGTCGAGCGCCAGGACGCGCCTGGCCAGCCCGGAGAGTCCTCCTCCGGACGGGTCGGCGCCGCCCGTGCCGTCGTCTGAGATCGCCACGCTCACCGTCCGCTCGTCCTCGGTCAGGACGACCAGGATGTCACGAGCCCCCGCGTGCTTGACCGCGTTGGTGATCGCTTCGCGGGCCACGAAGTAGAGGGCCGTCTCGACCTCGGAGACGGGCCGCTCGGCCAGCCCGTAGTGCACGGTCACCGGTACGCTCGACCGCTCGGCGACCCCGGCGAGGGCGGCGCGCAGGCCCAGCTCGTCGAGCGCGGTCGGATAGATCCGCCAGGCCACGCTGCGCAACTCGTCGAGAAGCCGGCGCGACTCGGTGTAGGCCTGGCTCACCAGTTCGGCGGTCCTGGCCTGGTCGGGGTTGTGCCGGGCGCGGCCCAGCAGCATGGCCAGCGCGACACCCCGCTGCTGCACACCGTCGTGCAGGTCGCGTTCGATCCTTCGCCGCTCGTCGTCGACGGCTCGCACGATGCCCGAACGGGTCGCGGTCAGCTCGGCGATGCGCCTGCGCATCAGCTCCTGCCTGCCCGGTCCGAGGACGTGGTCGGCCAGCCGTCGCTCCGCCGCGCCGACCGTGAGGATCCACAGCACGACCAGCGCCAGCAGGACCACCCCGCCCGTGAGCCCGAGCACCCAACTGCTGGTGACCAGCCTCACTCCGGGGAATTCCAGCGGCACCCGATCCGACTCGCCCGAGGCCAGGTCCCACAACCCGCCGAACAGGAAGAGGCCGCTGATGAACAGGCCCGCCACGCTGACGTACCCGCCGAGCACGCCGAGCGCGGCGCGGGCGGCGAGGAAACCGTGGCCGCCCGCCTGCGCCGCGCCGTGGCCCAGTCGCGCCCGTTCCACCGCCATGAACCGGGCCACGGCGCGGCTGACCGCGGGCCGGACCGCCGGGATCACGGACGCGGGCCAGGCGAGGCAGAGGAAGGCGAGTTCGGCGACGCCGAGGGCCATGCCCGCGAAGACCCCCGTCAGCATGCGGGCGACTCGGTTGCTCGACACGGCTGCGAAGTCTAGGCGTCGCGCCGGCGCAGCACGGCGTAGCCGGCCGCCACCCCGGCCGCCGTCCACCCGATCAGCCAGGCCAGGCCCTCGCCGGGCGAGTACGGGATCGGGCCGCCGGTGAGGTTGTCGGTGCTGCCCATGAAGGCCAGGCCGGCGAACATCGGCATGCGCATCGACACCTCCAGCGCCACCTGGCCGCCGGTCATCGCGAGCATCAGCGGCAGGCCCATCAGCAGCATGAACACCACGGTGAGGGTCCCGGCCGCGCTGCGCATCGCGGCGCCCACACCGAGCGTCATCACCGACACCAGGGCGAGGAAGGCCCCGAGGGCCAGCAGGTCGAGCGTGGTCTCGGCAGGCGGGAGGACGGCGTAGCCGCCGAACATCCTGGTAGAAAGCACCGCATAGGTGACCGCCGACGCGATGCCGCCGGACACCACTCCCGCCGCGAACATCACCGGCGCCACCACCAACGCCTTCGCGGCGAGCATCCGGCCGCGGATCGGCGTGGCCTGCAACGTGGTGCGGATGCCGCCCGACGCGTACTCCGACGTGATCGTCAGCATCGCCAGCGTGACCAGCGCGAACTGGACGAACGACGTCGCCGAGATCACCGGCTCGCTCACGACCAGGCGCGCCCCCTCACCGCCGGCGCGGCGCAGCTCCGTCGCGGTGGCGCCGCCCAGCGTCAGCGCGCTCAGCACCATGAGCACGGCGGCGCCCGTCAGGCACCACCAGGTCGAGCGGACCGACCACAGCTTCGTCCACTCGGCGCCGATCGTCTGGCCCAGTTCCTTGACCGCCATCGTTCACACGCTCGCTCTCTGGACGCCGTACTCCACGCTGCTCGCGGTCAGTTCCTGGTATGCCTGCTCCAACGAGGCCTCGCGCGTGCTCAGCTCGTGCAGCCGGACGCCCGCCTCGTACGCCAGGTCGCCGATCCGCTCGATGCCCGCGCCGGTGGCGACGATCGCGTTCTCGCCGACCCGCTCCACTCCGATCCCGGCTGCGCGGAGCCGTACGGACAGGTCGCCCGCGTGCGGGCTGCGGACGACCACGGCGGTCAGCGAGCTCTGCGCGATGACCGCCGCGAGCGGCGCGTCCATGATGAGCCGTCCCTTGCCGATCACCACCAGGTGGTCGGCGGTCAGCTGCATCTCGCTCATCAGGTGACTGGAGACGAAGACCGTGCGGCCCTGCTCGGCCAGCGAGCGCATCAGGTCGCGCACCCAGCGCACGCCGTCGGGGTCGAGGCCGTTGACGGGTTCGTCGAACATCAGCACGTCGGGGTCGCCCAGCAGTGCCGCCGCGATGCCGAGCCGCTGGCTCATGCCCAGCGACAGCACGCCGGCGCGCCTGCCCGCCACGCCCGCCAGTCCGACCGTCTCCAGGACCTCCTCGACCCGGCTTCTCGTGATGCCGTTGCCGCGCGCCAGCGCCAGCAGGTGCGCGCGGCAGCTGCGCCCCGGATGCACCGCGCGCGCGTCGAGCAGCGCCCCGACCGTCCGCAGCGGATACCTGATCTCGTGGTACGGCACTCCTCCGACGAGCGCCGTGCCGGACGTCGGGCGGTCGAGCCCGAGGATCATGCGCATCGTGGTCGACTTGCCGGCGCCGTTCGGGCCGAGGAAGCCGGTCACCGTGCCGGGTTTCAGCTCCAGCGTCAGGTCGTCGACGGCGACCCGATCGCCGTAACGCTTGGTCAATCCCTTGAGGCTGATCATGCGTCCAACGCTAGGCAGGGGCGGGGCCGCCGACCATGGGGGCGATCCGCCGACTCCTATGGCGGAAACCCGTAACGCGCACCGGCTCCGCTATGGCAGGGCGCGGTGGCGTAGTTCGGGCTTCTGGATCTTCCCTGATCCCGTTCTCGGCAGGTCGTCCACCACGTCGAAATAGCGGGGGATCTTGTACTTGGCCAGCCGTCCGAGGAGGAAGTCGCGCAGCTCGTCGCCGGTGACGTCCTCGCCGGGACGGCGGACGACGAACGCGCGGCCGACCTCGCCCCAGGTCGCGTCGGGCACTCCGACCACGGCGACCTCGGCCACGGCCGGATGCTCGAACATCACACCCTCGACCTCGGCCGGGTAGACGTTCTCCCCGCCGGAGATGTACATGTCCTTGACCCTGTCGACGATGTACAGGTGCCCCTCCTCGTCGACGGTGGCGATGTCACCGGAGTGGAACCAGCCGCCCTCGGAGAACGCCGCCGCCGTCGCCTCCGGGTTCCGCCAGTAGCCGGGGGTCACGTTGGGCCCCTTGACGAGCACCTCTCCCGGCTCGCCGACCGCCACGTCGGTGAGGTCGGGACGGACCACGCGTACGGCGGCGAAGAACACGGGAACGCCCGCGGAGCCGACCTTGCGGGTGCTCTGGCTCGCCTCCAGGAAGGTCGCGCCCGGCGCGGTCTCGGTGAGCCCGTACCCCTGGCAGAACACCAGGCCGCGTTCCTGGTAGGTACGGATCAGCGCGGCCGGGATCGCCGCTCCCCCGGACATCAGGTTGCGCAGCGAGGACAGGTCGGCGCCGGCCCACCGCGGCGACCGGGCGAACGCCGCGAACATGGTGGTGACCCCGAACATCCAGGTGACGCCGTGCTTCTCGATGAGGTCGTAGCACTCGTCCACGTTCCACGACGGCATGATCACCGAGCAGCCGCCCTTGGCGAACGTCGGCAGCAGCGTCTGGTCCAGGGCCGCGACGTGGAAGAGCGGCGCGCTGATCAGCGTCACCTCGTCACTCGCCACGTCGACGCCGATCATGATGTTGAAGGTGTTCCAGACGAGGTTGGCGTGGGTGAGGGTCGCGCCCTTGGGGCGCCCGGTGGTGCCCGAGGTGTAGAGGATCAGGGCGACGTCGTCGAGCGCCACCGGCACGTCGATCGGCGTGGGGTCGCCCTCCGACAACCACGTCTCGTACTCCCGTTCCCCCGGCGCGGGAGAGGCGAGGGCGATGATCGCGAGCAGGGCGGGCGTGTCCGGGAGCGCGCGGACCACCGCGGCGCACTCCGGCGCGTAGATCAGGACCGTCGCGCCGGAGTTCTCCAGCATGTACGCGATCTCGGGTGCCGCGAGCCTGAAGTTCAGCGGGACGAAGATCCCGCCGAGCAGGTGGGTGGCGAACATGGTCTCGGCGAACGCGGTGTGGTTGGGACCGAGGTAGGCGACCCGGTCCCCGGCCCGCACCCCGGCCTCGCGCAGCCGCGAGGCCAGTTTCGTGGTGCGTTCGTGGACCTGGGCGTAGGTGAGGGTCCGGTCGTGGAGGACGAGCGCCGTGCGGTCCGGCGTCATCTGGGCCCGGCGAGCCGGCCACCCTCCCACTCCAGCGTTCTGCATCGGTGTACGACCTCCGGGGTCAGATCTTCGGATGGGCGGTGGGACTTCCGGCCGGTACGGCCACGGCGTCCGAGGTCAGGTTCTCGTGGCTGGTCTCCTTCAGCGCCCATGCGCACAGCACGGTGAGCAGGCAGCAGCCGGCGATGACCACGGAGATCACCGTCGTGCCGTCACCGCCGCTGGACGCCCGGATCTGGGCGAAGAGCAGCGGCGCGAGGCCGGCGCCGAGTCCCGCGAGCTGGTAGCCGAGCGAGGCGCCGGTGTAGCGGCTCCGCGTGCTGAAGAGTTCGGCGTAGAGCGCCGCGAGCGGCCCGTACATCATCGGGTGGATCACCGCCTGGCCGAGCACGAGCGCGACGGTGAGCACGGCCACGTTCCGGGTGTCCGCCATCGGGAAGAGGACGAAGCCGTACACCGCCATGATCAGCGCTCCGGCGAGCACGATCGGGCGGCGCCCGACACGGTCCGACAGCGCGGACCAGCCGACGATGCCGGCCACGGCCAGCGCGGACGAGAGGGTCAGGCCGTTCAGGACGTCCTGCCGCGCGAACCCGGCTCCCACGCCGTACGAGATGAGGTAGGTGGTCAGCGTCCCCTGGGCGACGAAGGCGGACAGGCCGACGCCGACCCCGAGCAGGAGCGTCCTCGGGTGGTTGCGCAGCACGTCCATCAGCGGCGCCGAGCGGGGCGCTGCCTCGTCCTTGGCGGCGGTGAACACCGGGGTCTCCTCGACCTTGAGGCGTACGAACAGGCCGATCGCGAGCAGGACGACACTGAGCAGGAACGGGACGCGCCAGCCCCAGCTCAGGAACGCCTCCTCGCCGACGACGGCCGCGGTGCCGCTGAGCGCGGCGGTCGAGAGGACCATGCCGAACGGCGCTCCGGCATTGGTGAAACTGGCCCACAGGCCCCGGCGGCGGGTGGCGTGCTCCGCGGACATCAACACCGCGCCGCCCCACTCGCCGCCGACGGCGACGCCCTGCAGCATCCGCAGCACGACGAGCGCGAGGGGCGCCAGGCTGCCGACCTGCTCGTACGTCGGGAGCAGGCCGATGAGGAAGCTGGCGATGCCCATGAGCACCATGGTGAGGACCAGCATCCGCTTGCGTCCCAGCCGGTCGCCGAAGTGGCCGAAGACGACGCCTCCGAGCGGCCTGACGAGGTATCCGGTGGCGAAGGTGCCGAAGCTGGCGACCGTCGCCATGAGCGGGGTGAGGTTTCCGAAGAAGACCTTGCTGAACACGACCGCCGACGCCGTGGCGTACAGCAGGAAGTCGTAGTACTCGATCACGCTGCCGAGGAAGCTCGACGTCACCGCGCGACGGAGCTGGACGGGGGTGGACTGGGGGGCCGGCGAGTTCGACATGAGTGGGGGTCCTCATTCGTGGCTTGGCGAGAGTCCGCTCTCTTGACGGCGAGGTTAGGCAGTCTTGTTACGCACGTCAATACTTTGCCTAACGTTGCCCGCTCATTCGCGGACCAGCGTTCGGATTTCCGCTCATTCGCGGACCAGGTCGCGGCCGATGAGGTCCTTCATGATCTCGGTCGTGCCGCCGTAGATCGTCTGTACGCGCGCGTCGACGAAGGCCCGCGCGATCGGGTATTCGCGCATGTAGCCGTAGCCCCCGTGGAGCTGCAGGCACCGGCTGACCACCCGCTGCTGGAGCTCGGTGGTCCACCACTTCGCCTTGGCCGCGTCCGTCGCCGACAGGTCGCCCGCGTTCAGCGCCAGGACGGCGTCGTGCACGAACGACCGCGTCACGTCGAGCTCGGTCCGCATCTCGGCGAGCTCGAAGCGGGTGTTCTGGAAGTCCGCGATCCGCTGCCCGAACGCGCCGCGTTGCCGCACGTAGTCGAGCGTCCAGCCGAGCGCGGCCTCGGCCGCCGCGAGCGCGTACACGGCGATCGACATGCGCTCGGTGGGCAGGTGCTCGCGCAGGTGCCGCAGCCCCTCGCCCTCGGTCCCGAGCAGCGCGCCGGCCGGCAGCCACACGTCGTCGAAGAACAGCTCCGCCACGTTCTCGCCGCGCTGTCCGAGCTTGTCCAGGTCCCGCCCGGCGGTGAAGCCCGGCGAGCCCCTCTCCACGAGGAACAGGCTGAAGCCGCGGCCGCCGCCCTCGGGATCGGCACGCGCCACGACCACGAGAACGTCCGCGTGCCCTCCGTTCGTGATGAACGTCTTGCCACCGTTGAGCAGCCAGTGGTCGCCGTCCCGCCGCGCCGTGGTCGCGATGCCGCGCAGGTCGCTGCCCGCGCCCGGCTCGGTGATCGCCAGAGCCGGGGTCAGCGCGCCACCGCACAGTCCGGGCAGCCAGCGTTCCCGCTGCTCGCCGGTGCCCAGATCGAGCAGGTACGGAAGCACGAGGTCGTCGACGAGGCTCACCTGGGAGTTGACGGAGGCGGCGCCCACCCGGGCCAGCTCCTCCATGAACACGCACCTGAACCGGTAGTCGCCGGTCCCGCCTCCGCCGTACCGCTCGGGCACGGCCAGGCCCAGCAGGCCCTGGCGGCCGGCGGCCGGCCACAGAGCGGGATCGACGCGCCCGGCGTCCTCCCACCCGAGCTGGTGGGGCACGACCTCGCGCGCGACGAACTCGCGCACCGCGTATCGGAAGACCTCGTGGTCCTCCTCGTAGAATGCCCGCCGCATCGTGCTCAGGCGTAGTGCCGGTAGACCGCCCGAGCGACGCAGGCGGGCTTGTCGGAGCCGTCGACCTCGACGGTGAAGTCGAGCAGCATCTGCACGCCGTTCCCGGCCACCTCGGTGACCGAGACGACCGTGGCGGCGAGACGGATCCTGCCGCCCACCCGGACCGGGCTGGGAAAGCGCACCTTCTCCAGGCCGTAGTTCACGCTCATCGTCACGCCCCGGATGTCGAGCAGCTCGTTGAAGAGCGGGATGACCAGGGACAGGGTCAGATAGCCGTGGGCGATCGTGCCGCCGAACGGCCCGTCCTTCGCCTTCTCCGCGTCGATGTGAATCCACTGGTGGTCGCCCGTGGCGTCGGCGAAGGTGTTCACCCTGTCCTGGGTGATCTCCAGCCAGCCGCTGCGGCCGAGGTCCCCGCCGGTGAGCGCCTTGATCTCGTCGAGCCCGTTCACGGTGATGGTCATCGCCGGGTTCTCCCTTCCTGCCGGTTCCTGTTCCGGTTCCGGTTCAGTGCTGTTCGCCGCCGAGCCCGAGCAGGCGTACGGCGTTGTCCTTGAGGATCTTGGGACGGACCTCCGGCTTGATCTCGAGCTTGTCGAAGTCCGAGAGCCAGCGGTCCGGGGTGATCACGGGATAGTCGGACCCGAAGAGCACCTTGTCCTTGAGCAGCGTGTTGGCGTACCGCACGAGCTGCGGCGGGAAGTACTTCGGCGACCACCCGGACAGGTCGATGTAGACGTACGGCTTGTGCGTGGCGACGGCGAGCGCCTCGTCCTGCCACGGGAACGACGGGTGCGCCAGGATGATCCGCAGCTCGGGGAAGTCCACGGCGACGTCGTCGACCAGCATCGGATCGCCGTACTTCAGCCGGATGCCGCCTCCGCCGGGGACTCCCGCGCCGATGCCGGTCTGGCCGGTGTGGAACAGCGCGGGGACGCCGAGTTCCTCGATGGCCTCGTAGAGCGGATAGGCGGTCCGGTCGTTGGGCGCGATGCCCTGGATGCTCGGGTGGAACTTGAAGCCGCGCACGCCGTGCTCCTCGACGAGCCGGCGCGCCTCGCGGGCACCCGCCCTGCCCTTCCAGGGGTCCACGCTGCCGAACGGGATGAGCACGTCGGCGTGCTCGGCGCAGCTCTCGGCCACCTCCTCGTTGGCGATGCGGCGGTGCCCGGTGGCGTGCTCGGCGTCGACGGTGAACACCACCGCGGCCATCTTCCGCTCGCGGTAGTAGTCGGCCGTCTCCGCGATGGTCGGCTTGCGGTGCCCGTGCGCCTTGAAGTACTCCTCGGAGGCGCCGAACAACTCCGAGCTCAGGGAGCCGTGCCCGTCCCTGGCGACCTCCGCGTGCGTGTGGACGTCGATCGCGACCAGTTCGGCGACGTTCATGACCCGATCGCTCATCTCACGCCTCCGGAACCTTGGGCGCGGGGATCCCGTACGTCTCCGGCTCGGCGCCGACGCCCGCCTCCCAGGACGCGGCGATGGCGTCGGGCGTCCATCCGCCGTCGGCGTAGGCGACGGCCTTCTCGCTCGGGTGCGACCAGAGCGCGAGCCGGTCGCCGCCGATGCCGACGGCCTGCCCGGTCACGCCCGCGGACGCGTCCGAGGCGAGGAAGACGACGAGGCCGGCGACGTCCTCGACCGTGCCGAGGCCCTCGTCCTTGCGCAGCCACTCGGGGAACGGCCGGCCGGTACGCTCGGCCTCCTCCAGGATCGGGGCGAAGACGGGGATCGTCTTGGTCATCTCGGTGGCCGCCACCGGCACGACCGCGTTCACGGTGATGTTCGCCCTGGCCAGCTCCATCGCCCAGGTCCGGGCCATGGCGACGATGCCCGCCTTCGCGGCGGCGTAGTTGGTCTGGCCGAAGTTCCCGCGCTGACCGGCGGGCGAGGAGATCAGGATCAGGCGGCCTCCTGTCCCCTGCTCGCGCATGCGGACCGCCGCCGCGCGGGCGCAGGTGAACGTGCCGCGCAGGTGCACGTCGATCACCGCGTCGAAGTCCTGGTCGGACATCTTCCACAGGACCCTGTCCCGCAGGATGCCGGCGTTGGTGACCATCACGTCGAGCCGGCCGAACTCCGTGACGGCGGTGGCGACCAGCCGGTCGGCCATCTCGGAGCCGCCGACCGGCCCCACGGCGACGGCGGCCCTGCCGCCGCGTGCCGTGATGGCGTCGGCGACCTCGCCCGCGGCTTCGGCGTTCACGTCGTTCACGACCACCGCCGCGCCGGCCGCGGCCAGGGCCTCAGCGTACGCGCGCCCGAGGCCACGGCCCGCGCCCGTGACCACGGCGACCTTGCCGGACAGATCCATGGATTCACCTCTCGACGACCCTCGACGACCTCTCGACGCGGATCGATGTGATCGACGCGCCGATGAGCGACCCGGTCAACATAAGGCAGTTTTCAGACGTTCGTCAAAGTTTTGCCTAATATCGCTGATCCATCTACCCTCTTCCTGTGACGCTCAGCGAAGGAGACGACCCGGCGCACGCGCCGTCCGCGCGCCCGCAGTCGCTGATGTTCAGCTTTCTCGGCATCTACGTGCTGGGACGCGACACCGCCGTCTACTCGGGAAGCGTCATCGACGTGTTCGCCCGGCTCGGCCTCTCCGAGGAGGCGGTGCGATCGACCCTGACCCGCATGGTCAAGCGGAACCTGCTGGCCCGGCACCGCCAGGGCCGGAAGATGTACTTCGGGCTCACTGGGCACGCCACGCAGGTGCTGGAAGACGGGCGCAGGCGGGTCTGGGAGACCGGCGCGGTGAACCGCGACTGGGACGGCACCTGGACGCTGGTCGGATTCTCACTCCCCGACAGCAGGCGCAGCACCCGGCACGACCTCCGATCCCAGCTCATCTGGGCCGGATTCGGCCTGCTGCAGAGCGGCCTGTGGGTCGCGCCCGGCGTGAAGGACGTCACCGGGATCCTCGCTCCGCTCGAACTCGGCGACCACGTCACCGTGCTCACGGCGCGGGCGTTCAAGCCCACGGAGTCGGCGGACATCGTCAGGAAGGCGTTCGACACCGAGGAGATCGCCGGTCGGTACCACGCCTTCCTCGACCGCTGGGACACCCGCCACCCGCTCCCGTCGGCGCCCGACGACCTCGCGCGGCAACTGCTCCTGCACACCGACTGGCTGCAGCTCGTCCGCCAGGACCCGCACCTGCCGGCCGAGCACCTGCCCGGCGACTGGCCGGCGATCCGAGCCGAGCAGGTCTTCCAGTCGCTGGCCCGGTCGTACGAGCCGCGCGCCAAGAAGCTGGCCGACATGGTTTTGGACGAGCTGTCGCTGGACGCGCCGGCTCCGGGCCGGCCGGTGGCGGACGAGCCTGTGGAGGCGGCGGGCTCCGCATCACGGGCCGCCCCGCGGCCGTAGCGTGCAGCGCCCGCGTGATGCCGCGCGCCGCGGCCTGGACGAGAGGGGCCAGCGCGCCCGGTTGCGCGCCGTCCGCCCGGACGACCAGGGAGACGGCCGCGGTGATCCGGCCGTCCACGCCCGCGATCGGCGCGGCCACGGACAGGGCGTCCACGGTGACCTGGCCGTCGCTGACCGCGTAACCGGACCTGCGCACGCCCGCGAGGACCCGGCGCAGCGTGTTCGGATCGGTCACCGTCTTCTCGCTGTACCGGCGCAGCGGCAGGCCGAGCACCTCCTCCTGTACGGCCCTCGGCGCGTGGGCGAGCAGGACCAGCCCCACACCTGTGGCGTGCATCGCGAACCGGCCTCCGACGCGGGTCCAGACCGGTACGGCGTGCAGCCCGGCGATGCGTTCGACGAACACCACTTCCGCGCCCTCGCGTACGGCGAGCTGCACGTTCTCGTGGGTGACCTCGTAGAGGTCCTCGAGAAAGGGCATGGCCGCGTCGCGGAGCCCGACACCGCGCGGGGCGAGCGAGGCGACCTCCCACAGGCGGAGCCCGATCCGGTACCGGCCCCGCTCGTCGCGTTCCAGAGCGCCCCATTCGAGGAGCTCGGCGGCCCGCCGGTGCGCGGTGGCCAGCGGCAGGCGGGCGAGGCGCGCCAACTGGCTCAGGGTGAGCTCCGGCTCGGCGGCGGTGAACGCCTCCAGCAGGGCGAGCACCTTGGCGGTGACCGAGCGGCCGGGACGCGGCGCGTCGCTCGGGGTTCCCATGTCCTCCTCCATTCGGGCGCCGTCCTTCCCCTGTGATCAGAGTTCGAGAACGAGCCGCGGACCGAGGGCACGCGACACGCAGATCATCATCGTGTCGCCCGCCGCCCGCTCCTCCGCCGTGAGCAGCGAGTCGCGATGGTCGGGAACCCCGTCCAGCACGGCGGTCTCGCAGGTGCCGCAGGTCCCCTCCTGGCAGGACGACAGCACCGGCACGCCGGACTCCTCCACGACCTCCAGGATCGACCTGTCCGGGGGGACGACGAGCGTGCGCCCGGACAGGGCCAGCTCGACCTCGAACGTGTCGCGCGGCCCCGCGTCCGCTCCGGCCTTCGGGGCGAACCGCTCCATGTGCAGAGCGCCGGCCGGCCAGTGGGCGCACCCCCGCTCGACGGCGGCGAGCAACGGCTCCGGCCCGCAGCAGTAGACGGCCGTCCCGGGCCGCGGCTCCGAGAGCAGCGCGTCCAGGTCGAGCAGTCCCGTCTCGTCCTGCGGCCGTACGGAGACCCGGTCGCCGTAGCGGTCGCACAGCTCGTCCCGGAACGCCATCGAGGCCCGTGTGCGCCCGCCGTAGACCAGCCGCCAGTCCGCGCCGCGCGCCTGGGCCTCGGCGACCATCGGCACGAGGGGGGTGACGCCGATGCCGCCCGCGACGAAGAGGTAGCGCTCCGCCTCCACCAGCGCGAAGTGGTTGCGCGGCCCGCGAACACGCACGCGGTCGCCCTCGGCGAGCCGGTCGTGCACGTGGCGCGACCCGCCCCGGCTTTCCGGCTCACGCAAGACGGCGACCCGCAGCGTCGAGCGGTCGGCCGGATCACCGCAGAGCGAGTACTGCCGCACGAGGCCGTCCTGCAGCATCAGGTCCAGGTGCGCGCCCGGCTCCCAGTACGGCACCGGCCCGCCGTCGAGGCCGCGGAACGTGAGCCGCACCACGCCGTCGGCCACCGTCTCCTTGCGCGCGAGCAGCACGTCGAGTTCCGTCTCGGCCTGCGGGAGAGCGCCCGCCCGCGTCGCGGTCCTCATCCGCCGCCACCCGCCCGGGCCGGCGGCTCGTGGCCCGCGGGATGCGCGAGCAGCCATTCCCACAGCTCCACCGGATCCTCCGAGCGGCGCCGCGCGCCGCAGTGGCACACGCCGTCGAGGACATCCGTTCCGAGCGTCCAGTCGATGCGGTAGACGGTGTCGCCCCGCGGCATCGACGGGCTCGTCATGACGGCACTGCCTCGGAGGGCCGGGCGGGCGCCGCGCCGGCCTCGGCCATCCGCTTGAGGATCCTCCGGGCGGCCAGGCCGCCGGTGTCGATGTTGATCGACAGCTCCTGGTAGCCCTCGGGCTCGGTGGCGATCACCTTCTCCAGCAGGTTCAGCGCGACCACGTCCTGCATGACCACCGTGCGGTTGTTCTCGGCCAGGAAGTCCGACACCTCGTGGTCGCCGAGCGCGAAGTCGCGCGCCACCGCCCAGAAGTCGTGCGTGCTGTTCTCGGTCTCCGGCGTGATGGCGTACACGACCTCGACGTGGAAGCCGCCGGGGTCGGAACCGTCGGCGTTCGGCAGCACGCCCACCGGCGCGATCCTGCTGTGCAGCAGGTACAGGCACGGCGGGTGGTACTCGATGTCCTGCCAGCGGGTGATCCGGCCCTCGATGCCGGTGGATTTGGCGTAGAACAGCGGGCACTCGGCGTCGGCCATGTGCCTGCTGACGTAGACGATCCCGCGGTCCTCGTCCACCTCGGTGGTGATCGGGGTGTTCGCCACCTCCGGCGTGCCGATGTAGCCGCCGTGCAGGTAGGTCTCGTGCGAGAGGTCCATCAGGTTGTCCACCAGCAACTGGTAGCGCGCGGCCAGCGGCTCCATGCCGCTCACGCTGGTGTACGCGGGATCGTCGAGCCAGGGCGCCCGCGGGATGGACGAGGGGTCCGCTCGATCGTGGTCGCCGATCCACACCCAGACGAAGGAGTCCTGCTCCACCACCGGGTACGACGCGACGCGGGCGGTGCGCGGGATCCGGGCCTGGCCGGGGACGAACACGCACGTCCCGCCCTGGTCGTAGGTGAAACCGTGGTAGCCGCAGACGATCGTGTCGCCTTCCAGCCGGCTCTCCGACAACGGGTAGCGCCTGTGCACGCACCGGTCGGCCAGCGCGACCACCCGGCCGGACGTGGTGCGGTAGAAGACCAGCGACTCGCCGAGGATCGTCCTGGCGAAGAGTTCCCGCCCGATCTCGCGGCCGTACGCGGCGACGTACCACTGATTGCGCACGAAAGCAGTCATATGGATTCAGAGCTCCCTCGAAACTGCGACTCCCCCCAACTATCTGGACGCGGTCCGCCCAGCACATCAACGTTTTCACTGGATGGAAGACGTGGCTGGTTCGAGCCGCGACCGGCGGCGGGAGATCGATGGAGCCTCTCTCCCACGCCGGGGTCGCGGCCGGGGTCGTTCAGGCCCCGGTTTCGATCGGGCGAACGGCTTCGACGCAGTGCAGCAGCGGCTTCACATGGGTGGTGCTCGTGATCCGGAAACCGGCGTCAGGAACCAGCTCGGCGAGCAGCTCCGGCATGCCGGGCCGCATGGCCGGCCCGGCCAGCACGCCGACGAGGCGGGCGGAGACGGGGTGGGTCGGCGGGCGGAAATCGGCGATCAGCAGTCTTCCGCCCGGCCGCAGGACACGGAACATCTCCCGTACGGCGGTGCCGCGCGCGGACCGGGGCATGTGGTGGACGGCGAGAGTCGAGACCACGACGTCGAACGCCGCGTCGGAGAAGGGAAGGTCCTGGCCCTCGCCGACGCGGTAGGAGCAGGTACGGGGCGCGCGCTCACGAGCGTGATCGAGCATCGACGTCGACGGGTCGACCCCGGTCACGTGCCCGTCGCGCCCCACGAGAGGGGCGATGATCCGGGTCAGGTATCCCGTGCCGCAGCCGACGTCCAGAACCCGATCACCTGGGCGGGCACCGGTCAGCGCGGCGATACGGGTGAACACCCTGCGGCGGCGCCCGCCGAGGCCGATTTCCGCCAGCACCTCGTAGGCGCGGGGGTGATCGATCGTGCCGCCGCCGTCCTCCTGTTTCGCGGGGCCGTGTCCGATGCGCATGGCACTTCTCCTTTTTCGGAACAGGTTGTTTAGTTATGAATGGTCAGTTCGTTGACGCGGAGGGGTCAACACGCAGATTCGCCAGGCCGTGCCGTACTGAACAGGAGTGATGAAGATGTCCGGGACCCCGAGGCGGGAGAGCTCCGACAGGCGCGTACGGCGCACCCGCCGGGCCATCCGGCAGGCGTTGGTGGACCTGATCCTGACCAAGGGGTACGAGGCGGTGACCGTCACCGACCTCATCAACCGCGCCGACGTCGGACGCTCGACCTTCTACGCGCATTTCACGGACAAGGAGGAGGTGCTCTTCAGCAGCCTCGACGAGCTCTCCGACCTTCTTCGACTCGATCCCGCGTCACGCTCGGACAGGCTGCTCTCGTTCACCCTGCCGATGTTCGAACATCTTCACGAGCAGCGGCGCCTGGCGCGGGCCCTGCTCGGGCGGCGCGGGGGCACCGCCGTGGTCGCGCGCGGCGAGCAGATCATGGCCGCCGTCGTCCGTGACGAGCTGCTGGCGGCGCTTCCCGAGGGGAACTCGCCGCCGGCGTCGCTCGACATGGCGGTGATCTGCGTGACCGGGGCGTTCATGGCCCTGCTGCGCAAATGGGCCGACGGTGAGCTCGTCGCCACACCCGCCGAGATGGACGCGGCGTTCCGTGCCGTGGTGCTGCCCGGCCTGGAAGCGGTGCTGGCCGAACAGCGGGGTCGTCCCATGTGAGGCGGTCGCGAGGGACCCCGCACCCGGCGGACATAACGATCGATGCGCCGAACTCCTGCGCATACCGCGCACATGGTTCCATTGACGAAAGAGGAGGAGACATGCTCACCGTGCCAACGGCCGCCGGCCGCCTCGCGAGCTGGCTGGGACTGGCCGGGCACCTCTGCGCGCTGCCCTTCTATCTGGCGAGCGGGCTGGTGGCCCCCCTCTGGGCGATCATCGCCCTCCTCGTCGTGTGGCTGGGACTGCTGGGCGTCTGCGTGTGGGCGATCCGGGCGCGCTCGGCGTGGGGCTTGGCGGTGCCGGTGTCGGCGGTCGGCATCTGGCTGGGCGCGGTCTCGGCCGGCGAGGCGTTCCTGGGCTGGACCGCCTGACCACCGCTGCCAACGGCATGGCCCGCAAGCGCGGCGATCCCCGTCCTTCACGGGAGTAAGGACGTCAAACGGGGAAGATCGCTGAAGGTTCGTCGACCGCGCGCGTACGGCCACCCGCCGGCCGTCTGGTGATCGAGAGCCGCTTCCCGCTCGCCTACCCCCTGCCCGGGGAGGACTGGAGGAGATGTGACAGCCGTGGTGCCCGCACAGAGTCCGGCCGAGAACCAGGCCGAGAACGAGGCGCAGGAACAGGGTCGGGCACAGGAACGGGCGCGCACACCGGCGAGTGCGCTCGCGCTGGAACTCGCCGCCGCCGGACGGCTTCCCGCGTTCGTCTACGACCTGGCCGAACTGGACGCGCACGTGCGGTCCGTCCGGGCGGCGCTCGGAGACGTCGAGCTCTATTACGCGGTCAAGGCGAACCCCGACCCGGAGCTGCTGCGCGTTCTCTCCTCACACGTCGACGGCTTCGAGGTCGCCTCTGGCGGAGAACTGGCACACGTACGCGCGTCGTACCCGGACAAGCCGGTCGCGCTGGGCGGTCCGGGCAAGACCGACGAGGAACTCGTCAGCGAGGTCACCCGGCTCCACGTGGAGAGCACCGGCGAACTCAGGCGGCTGCTCGCGTCCGGACGCGCCGCCGACGTGCTGCTCCGGGTCAACCTCGACCTCCCGGTCGAGGGCGCGTCCCTGGCCATGGGAGGTGGAGCGACTCCGTTCGGCATGGACCCTGCCGCGATCGACGAGTGCCTGGACCTGCTCTCCACTCAGGACACGGTCCGGCTCCGCGGGATCCACGCGCACCTCGCCAGCGGACTCGACGCGCCGCGGATGCTGGAGCTGGCCGCCGCCATCCTGGAGTACGCGCGGGGACTCGGCGTCACCGAGATCAATCTCGGCGGCGGCATGGCCGTCTCCTACACCGATCCCGAGCGGCGGTTCGACTGGCACGCCTACGGCCGGGGCCTGGCGGAGCTGCGCCGTCCCGGCGAGGTGCTCCGCGTCGAACCGGGGCGTTCGCTGACCGTCTACTGCGGCCGGTACGTGACCCGGGTCATCGACGTCAAGCGCGTTCACGGCGAGCTGTTCGCCGTGGTCGCGGGCGGAACCCACCACATCCGCACCCCGGCGACCAAGGGGCACAACCAGCCGCTGGTCGACGGCGCGCCGGGCGAGCCCGTCACGATCGTCGGTCAGCTCTGCACCCCCAAGGACGTGCTCGCCCGGCGCGTACCGATCAGCCTGGAACGCGGCGACGTGGTGGAGTTCACCATGGCGGGCGCGTACGCCTGGAACATCTCCCACCACTCGTTCCTCATGCACCCCGAGCCGGGCTTCCACTACATCGGAGGATGAGGCCACCCCCGGGGCCCGGCGTACGGGCACGGCATGGCGCCCGAGGCGGCTCAGGGAAGAGTGACGAACCTGCCGAGGAACTGCCGGGCGGTGGCGGTGTCCAGGCGGTAGTCCAGGTTGGTCAGCTTGCAGGCGTCGTCGTCTCCGCTGATCGTCGTGGCCACGATCAGGTGGGAGTCGCGTCCTCCCAGGAAGTTGGGGCCGCCCGAGTCGCCGAAGCAGGTGCTGCCGTCCTTCTTGGACTTCATCGACAGCTTGAGCCACCGGGGAGTGAGGGACTTGAACGAGATGGACGTCTGGTTGCGGACGTCGGTGTAGACGTAGTGCGTGCCCTTGGTCGGGTTGAGGGAGCCGTACCCGACGGGGGTGAAGCGCGCCGTCTTGAGGCCCCCGTCGGCCTTGAGCTCGTCGAGCAGGCCCTCGGTCGGCAAGGTGGCGGGAGCGATGTCCGGGACGGGCGTGTCGAAGACGACCACGGCCATGTCATGGCTGTCGGCCTTGTCGCTGTAGCGTGAGTCGGCCACGAATCGACCGGTGTAGACCTTGGCGCCCGGTTTGTAGCGGCTCTCGAAGGAGACGCGAGCGATCTTCTTCCCGTCCTTCCGCTTCTTCACGTCCTCCCCGCAGTGAGCGGCGGTGAGGAAGACCGTCGGCGAGATGAGCGTGCCGGTGCAGAACGACCAGGTGTCGTCACTGTGCGGCTTCTCGGCGATCAGGGCCCCTACTTCAGGGTGATCGGTTCCGTCGGCGGACCCGTTGGTGATGGCGGCCGCCGGGGAAGCGACACCCATCACCAGCAAGGCAGGAATCATGACAAAAGGGACAAAACGCATTCAGGAACTGTAGCGGCCCGTGGTCTTCACTTGACATAGGGCAACAGAAAGATCTACATACAAACCGGTTAAAAAGCGGATGATCTTCCACGGGCGGGCCCGGCCGCCGCCGGTCACCCCGGCGGCGGGAGGCACGAGATCAGGACAGGGCGCGCGGGTCGGCGTGCAGGCGCCGCGAGAGCCGCACGGTGATGAACTCGTTGTCGTCGGCCTTACCGGCGGTCCGGCCGGAGGAGAACGGGAAGTTGTTGTCGTTCAGGAGGGCCAGGGTCTGGTCGTCCAGCAGGGCGATGTCCTCGATCGTCTGGAACGGGAAGCGGAAGGTCGGCCCGAAGCCGCCGATCCCCTTCGGGTTGGCGAGATCGAGCAGGTCGGCGACGAGGGTCTTGTCCAGCTTCCCGTCATGGTCGCGGTCCCGCGTGTCGGCGAGGTAGACACGCTTGAACGCGGCGGCGTCGCCCTGCGCGTTGTCCCTCTCGATGATCAGGAACCGGTGGCCGTCCACCGAGATGGCGTCACCGATGGCGTTCGACGGCGATTCGAGCTGATAGGTCCAGCGCCGCTTGGTGTAGGCGCCCTTGCGCACGTCGAACTCGTACATCCGGAGGGTTCCCGCCTCGTCCCCGGTGACGGTTCCTTCGAGGAGCGGATAGAGGCGCTTTCCGTCCACGGACCGGGCCATGCCCTCGAAGCCCTTGCTGCTGCCGAGGTTCGGGTTTCCCCCGTTGAGGTACGGGTTCTCCGGCGCCTTCACGCCGGGCAGCTCGACCGGGGCACTGAGCAGCTTTCCGGTGGCCGAGAAGTGCAGCAGGAACGGGCCGAACTCGTCACCGATCCACAGTGTGCCGTCCTTGGCCCGCACGATCGACTCCACGTCGAAGTCGGCCCCCGTGAGCACCCGGTCCTGCCTGGTCAGCGGGAACGTGATGTGCTTGCCGGGATCGCTCAAGTTGAACCCGCCGAGGACCTTCACCTTGCCGGTCGAGACGTCGGGTTTGATGTGGTGGACGCGCAGCAGGAAGTCCGCGCTGTTGGCCTTCGCTCCGTATCCGTTGTCGGAGAGCACGTCGAAGGTGCCGTCACCCCGGCGTACGACACCGCTGAACCCCTGGACGGGCTGTCCCGCGAACGGGGCGGCGATCCCGTTGAACGGCCCCGCCCCGATCGCCGATCCGGACGGCTCACTGCCCGGCACGAACGTCTCCGCCGGAAGCACGGCGAATCCGGTCAGCGTGGCCCGGCCGAAGGTGTCGGCGGGGGTGGCGGAGGCGGGCTGCGCGAGCCCGAAGGTCAAGGCGGCGGCACCGACGATCGTCAAAATTCGTTTCATGGGGCGCACGTTAGAGATGCCAGGTGACCGGACATCCAACGCGAACCAGACGGGATGTGACCGCGTCCGGACAAGGACGTCCGCCGGTAGACGGAGTGCCAGTTGTGGATCTGCGCGGTAGCGTCCGCATTTGACCACAACGGACATCGGATGGCGCAGGGGGACCTGTGAACGACGTCATCGGGCAGGCGATGTCGGCCCTGATCCCGGTGGAGCGGAGCGCGGTGAACTGGTTCGCGGACACCGCGTACTGCGCTGGGTCGAGGCCGGCGCGGGCGGTCCGACGGTTCCGCGACGAGTTGATGGTCAAGGTCCAAGCCGTGGACGTCGGCGCCATCGAGGCCGTGCGAGCCGCCGTCGAGGAACGCATGCTCTGGGCCCAAGCCAAGATCGCCCGATACGAACGGCTGCGCTCCCGCTTACTGAACGGCCACAGCGAGGAGGAGTACCTGGCTCTCGCCGAGCGCGTCGGCCCCTACCTGACCCTGATGCGCGGCCTGGCCTTCGAACGCGAGAACCACCAGTGGGGCGAGTGGGCCCTGGCCGTACTGAATCGGCGGTCGGCCGCCACCACGTGAAGCCCCCGAACGCGACTCCGCCGCACCTCGCCATGGCTACGGAAGCAAATGATCGCCTGGCGTTCCATTCGCGTATTCGACACCCGCCATGCACCCGCCGTGGCGGCTGTGCCGGCTGTGCCGACTGCGAAAATCGACGGCGGTTGTCCCGGCGTGATGGTAGACATCCAGCGTGGCGAAGACTCTTGAGTTCCCCGTTCTTTTGCGGCTGATCGACGAACGGTCGGTCGCCTTCCGGGCCGCGGTCTCCGCCGCGCCCAGCCTCGACGCGCAGGTGCCGACCTGCCCCGAGTGGACGCTGATCGATCTAGTGCACCATCTGGGCGGGGTGCACCGCTTCTGGGCTGCCACCGTCGCCGCAGGGCCTGCCGATGCTCCCCCGGCCAAGACCGCGTCGGAGGGCGCGCCGGCTGCGCCCCGGGAGCGCGAGGCCCTACTGGCCTGGTCGGTCGAGTCGACGGAGCAGTTGCTGAGCGCACTGCGCGAGGCCGGCCCGGATGCCGGTTGCTGGACGTGGTGGGGTGCGTCGGAGTCGCCGCAGAGCTCCGGTGCCGTCGCCCGGCACCAAGTCCAGGAGATCGCTGTGCACACCTACGACGCCCAGATCACCCTGGGTACCCCGCAGCCGCTGCCGGACGAAGCGGCACTCGACGGTGTCGACGAGTTCCTGTCCACTTGCTGCGCATGGACAAGCGCCTGGCCGCACAAGCCCGCTGCCGTCGACTTCCACGCCATAGAGGGCCACTCCTGGCGCCTCTCGCTCTCCGGCGACGGCGCACGGACCACCCGTCTCCCGACGCCCGGCACAATGCCTGACACCGTTGCCGACGAGGACCCGGACGCGGCCGCCGCCTCCGCCCGGGGCACGGCCAGTGAGCTGGTCCTCACCCTGTACGGCCGGATTCCGGTGGACTCCCTGCAACTCCACGGCGACCGGCATCTCTTCGACCTGCTCCAGGCCTGGGAGCCTGAGTAGGACGTGACGACGCGCCACCGCGCGCGCCCCGAGGGCGTGTCGGTTCCCGCCGGTTGGCGTGACAGCGACCACCCGCTCCCACAGGTCGTCCGGAACAAGATCAGCACGCACGCGGACACCCCGCCGACCACGACCGTCGAGCACGAGACCCGCGGCTCGACTCATTCTGAAACGATCAGTTGAAGGGCACACCTCGTCAGCGCGTCTCGCTCGCCGACCTGGCGCCTTGGGCGCGCAGCCACTCGGCCAGATCGTCGGCACCGGAGCGGCGGGCGGCGTCCAGCGGGGTGAGGCTGTCATAGCCGACCCAGTCGAGATCGCCGCCCATCGCGAGGAGGTGCTCGGCGCTCTCGCGCTGCCCGCCGTGGCAGGCGCACCACAGTGCGGTGGTCAGAGCGTCACGGCCGGGCCGGGGCTCCGCCCGGGTGATCCGGCGGACGCGGTCCATGAGCCCGAGCGACGCGGCCTGCCACAGGTTCGTCACCGCACCGCGCTCGACGAGCCGTCTGGCGGCGTTCCACTGCCCGAACGCGACCGCGTCGGCCAGCGGCGTGCCGCCGTCGACGACGGAGCCGGGGGCCTCGATGTCGGCGCCGCGGTCGAGCAGCGCGTCCACGACCGGGACGTCGTCGTTGCTCGCCGCCCAATGCAGCGGGGTCTCGGTGTGCGGGCCGGCGAACCGGCCGTTGACGTCGGCCCCCGCCTCCACCAGCACCGCGACCGTACGCGGTCCGCCCGGGTGGTGGCCGGGCCAGTCGGTCGCCACGTGCAGCAGTGTCCGCGACATGCCCTCCGCCGACCGGAGCCGGACGGCGGCCAGGTCGGGATGCTCGTCCAGAAGCCGCCGCAACTCGTGCACCGCGCCGGTGCGGATCGCCTCCACCGCCGCGACCGCGACCGGGTCCTCGCTGTCCAGGTACGCCATGGACACCATCCTCGCCCGACCGGCCGACAGAACACTCGGAGGTCACTACCTGGCGGTGAAGACGATCTCCACTCGCCGGTTCCTGGCGCGGTTCTCCTCGACGGGCCTGCCGTCGACGACGTTGGGCAACTTGGGCTTGGTCTCGCCGAAGCCTCTGACCTGGAAGGTCACGCCGGACAGTGTCGCCTGGAGCACCTGCCGTACGGCCTGCGCCCGCCTGAGAGACAGCACGTTGTTGTAGGCGTCGGTGCCCTGGTCGTCGGTGTGGCCCTCGACCCTGACCACCCCGCCCGCTGACTCGGCCTGGACCTTCGCGGCGATCTGCCGCAGGCGCGCCTTCGCCTTGGCCGTCAGCACGGCCTTGTCGAGCGCGAACAGCACGTCGCTGGTGAGCGCCACGGTGACCTGCTCGCCCTGCTTCGACTCGCTCTCGGCGCCGTCGAGCGACTCCACCTCGGCGTTGATGTCCTCGACGGGGGCCACGATCTCCTCCACCCCGGCCGTGGCGTCCAGCGGATCCGCCCACGCGACGGTCGCGGGACCGGCCATGGGACCGGCGACCAGCGCGACCGCGAGCGCCAGGACGACGAGGCGCTCAGGAGATCGGGACATCGGTGAACACACCCAGGACCTTGAGATCCACGTTGATCTTCGTGACGTCCGGCGGCGGGGCGGCGAACGTGGCGTGCAGCGGCAGAACCTCACCGGACTCGGTGAACACGTCGTAGTCCGAGCACAGGCACTTGGCCTTGGGATAGGCCCCCGTGCGCGCGACGGTGTACCGCTTGCCGTTGGCCGGATCGACCAGGCTGATCCCCGCCACGGTCAGGCCGAGGCCGGCGGGGGTGTCGCCCATGCCACTGCTCATCTGCCAGCGCGCGTCGCCCTTGTTGGTGACCGTCAGGGTCAACGTGGAGAGCCGGCCCTGCCGCTTGAGTCCGGTGATCTCCACGGTCAGGTCGGCGCCGCCGGCCTTGACCTCCCTGCTGGCGATCACCGTGCCCTGCTCGGCGGGCGCGCTCGCCTGCCCGTCGGGTGCGGCGTCACCGCCGGCGGCGTCCCCGGAACCGCCGCCGTCATCACCGGTGGAGCCGTCCGAACCGGTGGCGTCGACGGAGTCGGCGGCCTGCTTCCCCTGCGAGACCGGCTGCTTCTCCTCACCACTGCCACCCTGTTGCCCGGGAAGCATCCCGCAGCCGGTCAGCACGCCCGCCAGCGCCGCCGTGAGCAGATATCCGGCCGCCTTCGGCGTGTTCCCTCTTCGCATCCCGTCTTCCACCTCTGCCTGTCGCGAATCGAACCCGGGTTCGACCGTAGGCGGGCCACCTTCAGAATCCGCATAGCGCGCTATATGCGCAGGCCACGCCGCCGTGACGCCTCGTTCGCCAGCTCCTGGGCCCCGGTCAGGCCGGGTCTGTCACCAAGCGCGGCAAACTCTCCCACAGCACGCGTTACGGCATCAACTGCCCCATCTATCTCATCCAGGTCCAGCAGCGCCCCGGCCAGGGTCAGCGACGCCCACGCGACGCCTCTGCGGTCCCCGTACTCGCCGAACGTCCCGAGCGCCTTCTCGGCGGCCGCGCGGGCGGCGTCGGGCCTGCCCTCCGCCATGGCCACCCGCGCCAGGACCACCAGTCCCCCGGCCTCGGGCAGCCGGTCCCCCAGCCGCCGTACCAGGCCGAGGCCGCGTTCGGCCCACGTACGCGCCTCGGACGGCCGCCGCCGGTCCAGACAGAGCCCGGCGAGATCGAGCGAGACCGCCGCCTCCCCGCGCGGGTCGCCCAGCTCGCGGTAGACCTCAAGGCTTCTGACGAGCAGGTCCTCCGCCCGCCGCACGCCGCCGAGGGCGCGCAGCGCGTCGGCTCTGCCGCGCCGGTCGGCCGCCGCCGAGAACGCGGCCAGACAGGCCACGAAACAGGCTTCCGCCTCCGCCGGCCGCCCCTGGGCGAGATGGACCAGACCGAGCCGGTGCCGGGTACGGGCCACCTCGCCCACCTCCGCCAGCGGAAGCGCTCGCTGGAGGGCGTCGGCGGCTTCGGAAAGGCGGCCCTCCATGCGGTGCAGGTCGGCCAGCGACCGCAGCAGCAACGCCTCGCCGTGGCGGTGGCCCATCCGCCGCGCCGCCCGCAGGCCGAGCTCCGCCGTCGTACGCCAGTCCTCGCGGTGCGCGCCGAGCTCGAAGAAGGGCGTCAGATAGAAGGCCAGCCGCCACGCCGCCTCGTCCAGCCCGGCTCGCTCGAAGTCGCCGACGGTGGCGACCAGGAAGCCCCGCTCTGCGGCCAGCCAGCGGGCCGACTCCCTGAGCTGCGTCGTCTCCAGGGCCGCCGCCTGCTCCGCCGTACGGACCAGGGTCTGGCCGGAACCCGGCTCGGCGGGCAGGAGCATCGTCCTGGCCCGCCGGGTACGGTCGAGGATCTCCCGGGCGGCCGCGGCGAGCACCTGGGCGGGCGGGCCCTCCTCCGCGACCAGACGCTCGGCGGCGTAGAGCCTGGTGAGGTCGTGCCGGCCGTACCGCTCCCGGCCGGCCGCGTCGAGCCCGCGCGCCTGCAGCAGGCCGGCCTCGGCCAGCGCCTCCAGCGGCCCGTCGGCGGGTTCGCCGAGGACGGCGGCGGCCGCCCACGGAGCGAAGTCGGGCGCGGACAGCGCGCCCAGCCGGCGCAGCAGCAGGCGTTCCCGGTCCGAGAGCGCACGGTAGCCGAGCGCCAGGCTGCCGCGCACGGCCAGATCGCCCGCGCTGAGCTCGTCGAGGCGGCCGTGCTCGTCGTCAAGGCGTCCCGCGAGGTACTCCAGCGTCCAGTTCGGCCGCCGCGCCAGCCGGGATCCGGCGATCCTGAGCGCGAGCGGCAGCCCGCCGCACAACTCCGCGATCCTCGCCGCCGCCTCGGGCTCCGCGCGTACCCGTCGCTCCCCCACGACCCTGGCCAGCATCGCCACCGACTCGCCCGGTGCGAACACGTCGAGCTCCCAGGCGCGCGCCGCCTCCAGGCCGGACAGCGGCGAGCGGCTGGTCACCAGCGTCAGGCAGCCGGAGCCGGTGGGCAGCAGCGGGCGCACCTGGGCCTCGTCGGCCGCGTCGTCCAGCACCACGAGCAGTCGCCGCCCGCTCACCATGCTGCGATAGAGGCGGACCCGCTCGGCCAGGTCGGCGGGCACGGCACCCTGCGGGCAGCCGAGCGAGCGCAGCAGGTCCTCCAGCACGGCGCCCGGCGGCCTGGCCGCGAGCGAGGCGTGCAGCCGTCCGTCGGGGAAGTCGAGCGCGGTGGCCGCGTGGACCGCCACCGCGGACTTGCCCGCACCCGCCGGGCCGTGCAGCACCAGGTGGACGGGCGCGGTCCCTGCCGCGGGCACGGACCGGCGGATCCAGTCCAGTACGCGCTCGCGTCCGGTGAAGTCGGCGACATCAGGCGGCGTCTCGTTCGGCACGGCCCGCGCGCCGTCCGGCATGTGCGGCGAACTCGGGATGTGCGGCGAGTGCGCCGAGCTTGGCGCGTTCGGCGTGTTCCGCACGTTCGGCATGTTCGCCATGTTCGGCGAGGGGGCCTCTCCGGCCAGCACGCGCGCGTGCGCCTCCCGCAGCTCCGCACCGGGTTCGAGGCCGAGCTCGTCGACCAGCAGCCGCCGCGCCTCCTGGTACGCGGTGAGCGCCTCCGACCTTCGACCCGCCTGGTTGAGCGCCAGCAGGAGCTGCCCCCACGCCCGTTCGCGCAGCGGGTGCGCGGTCACGTGCGCGCGCAGCTCCCCCGCCACCTCCGCGCCACGGCCGAGCGCCAGGTCCAGCTCGACGCGCTCTTCCAGCGCGGTCAGCCGAAGCTCCTCCAGCGGTACGGCATGCGCCCGCCGCAGCTCGGCCGAGTCGATGCCGGCCAGCGCGGGTCCCCGCCACAGCCCCAGGGCGGCGCGCAGGTCGTCGGCCGCACGGACGATCCTGCCCGCGTCCCTGGCCCGCCTGGCCGCGGTCACCAGGCCCTCGAACCTGTACGCGTCCACCTGGTCGGGATCGACGTCGAGAAGGTAGCCGCCGGGCACGGTGCGGATCCCGTCGACCACCTTGCGCAAGGCGCTCACGTACACGCGCAGCACCGGCTCGGCCGAGGCGGGCGGCTCGTCGCCCCACACCTCGGCGATCAGCCGGTCGACGGTGAGCAGCCGACCCGGCCGCAGCAGCAGGGCGGCCAGCAGCGCACGGTGCTTGGGCGGTCCGGGCGTCAGATCACGGTCGCCCGCGAGGACCTGGAGCGGGCCGAGCACGCCGAACCGCACCGCTCAGCCCTTCGCCGCGCGTAGCTCGAACGTGCGGAACCTGACCTGGACGGGCTGCGCCGTGTCCGGGGCCGCGTACACGCCGACGGCTCCCGGGCTGTAGGGGCCGCTCGTGTCGGCGGCCTCGCTCACCAGGTCGTCGTTGA
This sequence comes from Microtetraspora glauca, assembly GCF_040656155.1. Classification (NCBI taxonomy): domain Bacteria; kingdom Bacillati; phylum Actinomycetota; class Actinomycetes; order Streptosporangiales; family Streptosporangiaceae; genus Microtetraspora; species Microtetraspora glauca. Next base: position 48,035 of record NZ_JBFALK010000019.1, on the reverse strand, counting down.
GCCACATGCTCAGGGCGACCTTCTCGCCCCGCTGTACGCACTGGGCGACGACCCGGTTCTCCGCCGACTTCCTCACCTGGACGGGGCCGTGCAGGACGGTGCTCCGCCCGCCGTGCCGCTTACTGATCGACGCCTCGCCCGAGCCGGTGACCGCGAACTCGTAGCGGTCGCCGGTGACCGAGTCTCCGTGGCACCACACGCCGAACTCGCCCGAGCCCCGCTCCAGCCGCACCCTGGAGCTGATCACGATGCCTTCGGCGGACTCGCCCGAGAAGGGGGCCGACTTCCACAACCGCCAGCCGGCGTTCGCGGTCAGCACGTAGCCGCCGCCGTCCTGCTCGCTCCGGCCGCCCTCGGACGCGCCGACGGCCCAGGCGTCGGCGAAGTCCGCGCGGTAGGGCAGGGCCGTCGTGCCGAGGCCGGTGTAGACGGCCCACCCGCCGGCCAGGACCGCGGCGAGCGCGACGCCGCCCGCCACGACGCCCACGACCCGGGGCCACCGTCGCCGGACCTTCGCGGGCCGTGCCTCGGGTCCGGCCGGGCCCGATACGACCGGGCCCGATACGACCGGGCCCGATGCGGCCATGCCGCCGGATACGTTCCGGTCTCCGGGGACGTACAGGTCTCCGGCCGGGGCCGACCCATCGCGCGTGGCGTATCCATCGGGTGGGACAGGACCGGCGGGCGTGCGCGGCCCGGCGGTGCCGGACCAGGTGCGTTCGACGACCTGGGTGGCCGTCGCGGGGGTCGGCCGGCCGCCGACCAGCTCGTCCAACAGCCGCTGCGCGCTCGGCCGCCGCGCCGGGTCCTTGGCCATCGCCCGCTCGACGACGGCGCGCATGCGCTCGTCGAGGCCGTCGAGATTCGGCCCCTCGTTGACGATGCGGTAGAGGACCTCGGACGGCGAGCCGCCGCCGAACGGCAACCGTCCCGTACCGGCGAACGCGATCACCCCGCCCCACGCGTAGACGTCGGCCGCGGGCGTCAGCGGGTCGGCGCGTACCTGCTCGGGTGCCATGAACGCGGGCGTGCCCACGATCGCCTGGCTGGCCAGGCTCTGGTTGTCGACGAGCTGCGCGATGCCGAAGTCGATCACGCGCGGGCCGAGCGGCGACAGCAGCACGTTCGACGGCTTGAGGTCGCGGTGGATCACCCCGGCCCCGTGGATGGCGTGGAGCGCGGTGGCGATCCCGACCGCGAGCGCCTCCAGGTTGCCGCCGGTCAGCGGCCCCTGCTCGCGTACTGCCTGCGCCAGATCCGGCCCCTTCACGTATTCCGTGACGAGGTAGGCGACGCCCTCTTCGATCCCTGCGTCGAGTACCGGAGCCGTGCAGAACCTGGCCACGCTGCGCGCCGCCGTGACCTCGCGATCGAAGCGCCGCCGGAAGGCCGGATCGCGGGCCAGGTGGGGATGGATCACCTTCACCGCGGCCAGGCCGCCGGTCGAGGTGGAGGCGAGGTGCACCACGCCCATGCCGCCCCGGCCCAGCTCACGCCTGAGCACGTATCCGCCGATCACGTTCATCGGAGTCACCTTATGGTCAAAGACCCGAACCACGACAAAGGCCTCAACCTCGGCTTCTCTCAGCTCAGCTCGGGTGGAGGACGAACAGCCGGACCAGGTCGTCGACGCGATAGTGGAACCGGCCGGCCTGACCGGTGTCGACCACCGAGACGAACCGGGCCTCGACCAGGATGCCCAGATGGTCCACGGCGGCGCTGTGGTCCAGGCCGCAGACGGCGGCGACGGTGCCGGTCGTGAACTCGACCCGCCCCAACCTGGCCAGCCGGGTCAGCGTCTGGCGGACGTCCTTTCTCAACCGTGCGTGGCTCTGCACCAGACCGTCCCGTACGGCCAGGTCCGCGACGCTCAACTCGTCCAGCCGGCGATGCTCGTCGCGCAACAGGGCGACCAGGCCGGCGATGGGCCAGTACGGGCGCGCGGCGAGCCGGGCGCCGCAGATGCGCACCGCCAGGGGAAGCCTGTCGCACAGCCGGACCAGCTCGGCCGCGGCGTCGGGTTCCGCGGTCACCCGCTCGTGCCCGACGATGGCCGAGAGGAGCTGGATGGCGTGATCGGTGTCGAACCGGTCGACCTCCACGATCCTCGCGCCGCCGACTCCCACCAGCCGGGTGCGGCCGGTGATGAGGACCGCGCACGCCGGTGAGCCGGGGAGCAGGGGCCGTACCTGCGCCTCGTCCGCGGCGTCGTCGAGGATGACCAGCATGCGACGGCCGCTCACGAGGCTGCGGTACAGGGCCGTGCGCTCGGCCGGGTCGTCAGGTACGGCGTTCTTGCCGACTCCGAGCGCCCGCAGGAACCGCCCGAGCACGCGGATCGGGGATTCGGGCATGGGCGCACGACCGCGCAGGTCGGCGTAGAGCTGGCCGTCGGTGTACGCGGACATCAGCCGGTGGGCGATGTGCACGGCGACGGCGGTCTTGCCCGCTCCGGCGGGACCGGTGATCGCCGCGACCAGCGCGGTCGTCCTGGTCGAGTCGTCGAGCACCCCGTCCAGGTGGTCGAGGAGCACGGCGACCGCCTTGGCGCGTCCCGTGAAGTCGGCGATGTCGGGAGGGGTCTGACGGGGGACCACCTGATGTCCCCGCCCCATGCCACTGGGCCGCTCGAACCCGCCGGGCGACGGAAGGTCCTGGTTGAGCACGCTCAGATAGGCGTTCTGCGCGTCCGCGCTGGGCGCGACGCCCAGCTCCTCGGCCAGCCGGGTTCTCAACCTCTCGTACTCCATGAGGGCCTCCGCGGGCCGGCCGCAGGCGGCGTGCAACTCGATCAGGCGTGTGTGCAGCGGCTCGTCGAACGGCCGCGCCCGCGCCAGGGCGCGGGCCCTCGGCAGGACCAGTTCGGGCATCTGGACCGAGATGGCGAGTGTGGCCAGCCGCTGCACGCACGTGGCGTGCTCGTCTTCCAGAGCGCGGATCGCCGACTCCTCCCGCACCCCCTCGGGGAAGCCGTCAAGCACGGAGCCGTGCCAGAGTTCGAGAGCGCCCACCAGGGCGGCGAGCCGCTGGTGCGGGTCTCCTCCCGCGGTCTCGACGTCGGCGGCCAGCGCGGCGCGGAAGCGTGCGGCGTCGAGGAACCGGTCCGGCAGCCGGAGCCGGTAGCCGCCGCCGACGTGCTCGATCTCGGCGACCGCGGCCGCCTTGTCTCGCAACCAGGAGCGCAGTCGCGACACGGCCGTGCGCAGGGCGATCGTGCTGCCGACGCCGTGGCCCCACACCTGTTCCAGGAGCCGCCCCTCGGGAACGACCTCGCCGTTGTGCAGCAGCAGGACGGCGAGCAGCATGCGCGGATGGCGCGCCGGCAACGCCAACGTGATCCCTTCCACGCGGACCTGGAGCGGTCCGAGAACCTGGAAGTCGTACGCGGGAACGATTTTGTCGACGATCATGCCGGTTCCCTCGCCTGAGCCACTCGCGGATCATCACGAAAGATCACACCAGAGCCGCAATAACCGCAATTGCGGACACAGCAATCATACGGCCAATGATCGGCAATGTCTGACCTTTAACGTCCAGGTGTCGACAAGTCGCGAGTCATCTCTGTCTGCGCAACACCGTGATGGGCGGAACCGATTTGGTGGGCAACGTGCGAGAATTCCGGTGACGCAACACACCGTAGTCGATCAGTTCTTGAATGTCGTCAGAAAGAACCCTGGCCGCGTCGCGGTACATTCGGCCGGATCCTCGGTCACCTATGCGGACCTGGCCGCCGCCGCCGGCGGGGTCCAGCGCCTCGTCACCACGGCGGGAGCCCGCCCAGGAACGCGTGTCGGCCTGCTGATCGGCCATGGCGCCGGCGTCATCGCGGCGATCATGGGAACTCTGCTCTCCGGCTGCGTCTACGTGCCGCTCGACCCGGCGTATCCGGGGCCGCGCCTGGCCTACATGATCGACGACGCCGACGTCACCGTGCTGGTCTCCACCCGCGAGCACGAGGCGCTCGCCCGGACCCTCCTCGACGACCGGCCGTGCCCGGTCGTCTTCATCGAAGACGCGCCCCCGGCGGCGCCGGTGGTCTCCGGAGCGATCGACCCGGACGGCCCCGCCTACCTGCGGTACACCTCCGGATCCACCGGCGTGCCCAAAGGCGTGGCCCAGAGCCACCGCAACCTGCTGCACTGCGTCGGCAACCAGATCGACAGTCTGTCGATCACGGCGGAGGACCGGCTCAGCCTGCTCTCCTCGGTCAGCTTCGACGCCTCCATCCCGGACATCTACCCCGCGCTGCTGACGGGTGCGGCCGTGGTGCCGATCAACGTCCGCGCGCTCGGGCCGGGCGAGCTGGTACGCCGCCTGACCGACCTCGGGGTGACCGTCTACCACTCCACCCCGACGCTCTACCGGTACGTGCTCGACGCCCTGGGGCCGGACGGCCGGTTGCCGTCAGTCCGTACCGTTCTGCTCGGCGGTGAGCGGGTGACCAGGTCCGATGTGGTCGCGGGCCGTGGGCGTTTCGCCGACGCGTGCCTCTTTGTAAACGGTTACGGCGCCACCGAGGCCACCTTCGCGGCGCACCATCGAACCTCCTTCGACCTGCCGGACGCCGCGCCGGAAGCCGGTCCCCTGATGCCGATCGGCCACGCGCTGCCCGGCTACGAGGTGGTGCTGCTGGACGGCGGCACCGGCGCGACCGCCGACGAGGGTGAGATCGCCATCCGCGGGCCCTATCTGGCGCTCGGGTACTGGCGGGACCCGGAACGCACCGCCGAACGCTTCACCGTCGACGACGAGGGCAGGCGGGTCTACCGCACCGGAGACCTCGGACGCCGGCTCCCCGACGGCACGCTGGTCTGCCTGGGCAGGCTGGACCGGCAGATCAAGGTGCGCGGTTTCCGCGTCGAGCCGGCCGAGGTGGAGGCGCACCTGGTGGGACGGCCGGGGGTGGCCAAGGCCGTGGTCTCGCTCGCGGGCGACCGGCTCGTCGCGCATGTCCAGCCCTCCCCCGGCGCCGTACTCGATCCGGCCGCGCTGCGACGGAGCGCGGCCGAGAACCTGCCGGACCATCTGGTGCCCGCGGCGATCGTGGTGCTCGACGCGCTGCCGCTCACCCCGACCGGCAAGGTGGACGTCAGGGCCCTGTCCGCTCCCTCCCCCGTACGCGCGGGTGAGCGGCCGGCCACGCCCGTCGAGGCGGCCGTGCACGACGTCTGGTGCGACGTGCTCGGGGTGGACCAGATCGGCGTGACCGAGCCCTTCTTCGACGCCGGCGGTCACTCCCTGCTCCTTGGACGGCTCCAGCGGCGGCTGGCCGACACGTTCGGGACGGCGGTGCCGATGACGGCGCTGTTCGAGCACACCACGGTGCGGGCCCAGGCCAGGGCCCTGAGCACGCCGACCACGCCGACCACGCCGAGCGGACCCGCCGTCACGTCGTCCGCTCGGCCGGCCGTCACCGGCCAGGCCGACGACGTCGACGAGCGCGAGGACTTCGACGATCTCGACGATCTCGATGGGCATGTCGCGGTGGTGGGCCTGGCCTGCCGGTTCCCCGGCGCGCCGGACCCCGCCGCGTTCTGGTCCGTGTTGTCCGACGGCGTGGACGCCATCTGGGACTACTCGGAATCCGAGCTGCGCGAACTGGGCGTCGGCGCGACGTTGCTCGCCGACCCCGCGCACGTACGGGCCGGCGGGAAGCTGGACGGGGTGGCGGACTTCGACGCGGAGTTCTTCGGGTTCGCCTCCGACGAGGCCGCCCGCACCGATCCGCAGCACCGGCTGTTCCTGGAGACGGCCTGGGAGTGCCTGGAGGACGCGGGGTGCGACCCGGAGCGGTTCGACGGCCAGATCGGCGTGTTCGCCTCGACGTCGGCCAACAGGTACTTCCTGTTCCACCTGTTCGGCAACCCCGCCGCCGGTACGCCGGACGACCCCGACGACTGGGAGGGGCGGCTCCTGCCGCACCAGCGTTCCGACCACCTGCCGGGGCAGGTGGCCTACCGGCTCGGCCTGACCGGTCCGGCGATCGCGGTGCAGACCGCCTGCTCCAGCTCGCTGGTCGCGGTGTGCCTCGCCGCCCAGAGTCTCGCCGACCACCGCTGCGACCTCGCGCTCGCGGGCGGCGTCACCGTCACCTGGCCTCGCCACCGGCACACCCCCGGCGGGATGGTGTCCCCTGACGGCCGCTGCCGCGCCTTCGACGCCGAGGCCGCCGGCTCCGGCTTCTCCAGCGGAAGCGGCGTGGTGGCGCTGAAGCGGCTCGCCGACGCCATGGCCGACGGCGACCACGTGTACGCCGTGATCCCCGGCTGGGCGGTCGGCAACGACGGCGCCGCGCGGGCCGGCTTCGCCGTACCCGGCCTGACCGGGCAGGTCGCCGCGGTGACCGAGGCGCTCGGCGACGCGGGGATCTCCCCCGACGAGATCGGCATGGTGGAGGCGCACGGCAGCGGCACCCCGCTGGGAGACGCGATCGAGGTGGAGGCGCTGACCCGCGCCTTCCGGGCGGCCGGTGCACGCGGCACCGGCCACTGCGCGCTGGGCGCGGTCAAGACCAACATCGGCCACACGGACGCCGCCTCCGGAATCGCGGGATTCATCAAGGCGGTCCTGTCGGTGTGGCACGGGCAGATCCCCGGCAACCTGCACCTCGGCACGCCCCACCCACAGCTCGAACTGGAGCGCGGGCCGTTCTACCTCCCGTCCAAGACGACGCACTGGCCCGACGGCCGCCGCGTGGCCGGGGTCAGCGCGATCGGCATCGGCGGCACCGGCGCCCACGTCCTGGTGGCCGAGGCGCCGGGGCAGGCGCCGCCGGAGCCGGACGCAGCGGAGCCGGACGCAGCGGACGCGCCGGGGCCGGCGGGACCGGGGTCGCCGGGAGCGACATCCGCCTCCGCAAGGCGGTACACGTTCCCCGTCTCCGCGCGCACTCCCGAGGCCCTGCGCGCGGCGATCGTCCGGCTGCGCGACCACCTCGCCGCCAACCCCCACCTGTCACCGGCGGACGTGGCGCACACGCTGACGCTCGGACGCCGAGCCTTCGCACACCGGGTCGTCGTGGAGTGCGGTGACCTCGCCGAGGCGGTCGCGGCGCTCGACCCCGACCTGCTGATGTCCCAGGCCGCCGCGCCGGAGGCGCCGCCATCCGGCGCATGCGTCCCGGGGCGGCGGGTGCCCCTGCCGACCTATCCCTTCCAGCGACAGCGCTACTGGATCGACCCGCCGGGAGGCAACTGATGTCCACTCTTACGGCCCGCTGGTTCCGCTGCCCGCGGCCGTTGCCGCAGGCGGCGCTCCGGCTCTTCTGCCTGCCGTACGCCGGTGCGGGCGCGGGTGTGTTCCACCCGTGGCCCGCCGCGCTCGCTCCCGACGTGGAGGTGCTGGGCGTCCAGCTCCCCGGACGGGAGAACCGGATCGTCGAGCCCGCCGAGATCGACCTGGCCGAACTGGCCGCCGCGGTCACCGACGCCACGACGTCGGACGGCCGCCCGTACGCGCTGTACGGGCATTCGCTGGGCGCGCGGCTCGCGTTCGAGCTGATCCGGGCCCTGCGCCGGGGCGGCGCGTCCCTGCCGGTCCGGCTGTACGTGGGCGCCGCCCGCGCGCCGCACCTGACCGGGTCCGCGACGTTCGACGGGCTCTCCCGCGTGCCCGACGACGAGCTGCTGGCCCGGGTCGTCGCCGGGGGCGGGGTGCCGGAGGCGGTCGCCGGCGAACCCGAGCTTCTCGAACTGCTGCTGCCGACGTTGCGTGCGGACTTCACCTGGCTGGACGACTACGTGTACGAGCCGGAGGCGCCGCTGCCGGTGCCGATCAGGGCCGTCTCCGGCACGCTCGACCGGGCCGTCTCGATGGAGCAGATGGCCGGGTGGGAGCGGCACACCAGCGCGGGATTCGTCCTGCACCACGTCGAGGGCGGTCATTTCTTCCTCCAGGACCGCCAGGCGGACCTGATCGCCCTCCTGTCGGCGGACCTCACGACGCTGGCCGGTGACCGGTGAAGAACCCGGCCCTCGGAGACACCGGCTGGACGGTGTGGCCGGACGCGCTGCTGCGCACCACCGGCTTCCCCGCCGTCGGGCTGGACGCCTTCCACGCCCCCTCGGCCGCGGCCGCCGCCGACGACCTGCTCGCCGGGCACGGCGACGCCGAGACCCTCGACAAGGCCCTGGACGAGGCGATCGCCGCCGGAGCGGCGAAGATCTGCGAGATCGCCGCCGACCCGCTCTTCCGCGAAGCCATCACCTGGCAGAACCCCGGCGTGCTCGTCACGCTGAACAGCCTGGTCGCCGGTGGTCCCGCGGCCGCTCGCAACAGGCGCCGCCGGGACAGGGAACGGGCGGTGGCCCGCTACTGGCAGCGGTACTGCGCCAAGAACGAGACCATCGGCTTCTTCGGACCCGTCTGCTGGATCAGCGTCCAGGACTCCCCTGAGGCACTCGACGTCCGCCCCGGCCCCCGGCTCCTGCGTGAACGACGGGTCTTCTTCGAAAGCTGGGCCCTGACCGCCTACGCCGACCACCTCGCCACCGACCCCCGGATCCGCCGCCACTGGCCGCCCGCGCTCCTCCCTCACCTCACGCTGGAGGGTCGGACGGTGCTGCGCCCCATGCAGCCGCCCCTTCCCCTGTCGCCGGTCGAAGCCGCCGTACTCGCCCGATGCGACGGACGCACCCCCGCCACAGAGGTCGTCGCCGAGCTCGACCGCCCCGAGGACGGCTACCTCCTCCTCGAACGACTCACCGAACGCGACCTCATCACCTGGGACGCCGCCCTCCCCCTCGGCCGCACCGCCGAACACGCCCTCCGCCACCGCATCACCACCATCGACGCCCCCGACCTACGCGAGAGCGCCATGGCCGGACTCGATCGCCTGTGCGCCGCCCGCGACACGGTCGCCGCCGCGGCCAGCGACCCCGACACCCTCAGGGCCGCCCTCGCCACGCTGGACGAAGAATTCACCGCGCTGACGGGCGCCCCACCCCGCCGACGCGACGGCCAGATGTACGCCGGCCGCACCCTCTGCTACGAGGACACCACCCGCGACCTCGACGTCACCGTCGGCACCACACTCCTGAACGACCTCGCGCCACCCCTCGCCGTCCTCCTCACCACCGCCCGCTGGCTGACGGCCGCGCTGGCCGACGCGTATGCGACGGCGTTGCGTGAGCTGTACGACGACCTGCGGGAGGAATCCGACGCCCCGGTACGCCTGGACGACCTGTTGTCCCTGTCCCCCGGCCTGTTCTGGGGCGCCGGGCGGCGTCCGGCGGACGCCGTCGCCGAGGAGTTCGCACGGCGCTGGGAGAGCCTGTTCGGGCTGGAGTCCCAACCTGTGTCCGGGCCTGAGTCCGGGCCTGAGTCCTGGCCTGAGTCCGCGCCGGGCCCCGGGCAGGGATCCCGGACCGAATCCGAGCCGGGATCTGAGCCGGGATCTGAGCCGGGATCTGAGCCGGGATCCGGGCCGGGATCCGGGCCGGAGAAGGACGCCCGCCTGGAGCGGGACGACGCCCGCGTCCGGTTCGCCGCCGCCGACCTGGCCGAACCGCTGGCCCGGCTCTTCCCCGCCGAACGGCCCGGCTGGTCCGCGGGCCGGCTGCACAGCCCCGACCTGCAGATCTGCGCCACGGACGCCGACGCGGTCAACCGCGGCGACTATCAGGTGGTCCTCGGCGAGATGCACGCGGCGTGGGCGACGTTCGACTGCGACGTCTTCACCGCCTGGCATCCCTCGGTCGACCGGCTCCGGGACGAGCTGACCCTCGACCTCGGGCCGCACCGGATCCGGTTGCTCCGTCCCGGCACCTGGCCCCGGCACACCGGACGGCTCATGGCGTCGCTGACCGGCACCACCGACCGGATGCTGGGCTTCACCGCGGCGGCCGGCGCGGACCCCGACCTGCTGCTGCCCGCCACCTCCGTCACCGTCACCGAGGAGGAGGGAACGCTGGTCGCCACCGCGCCCGACGGGCACCGATGGCCGCTGATCGAGATGTTCTCCGAGATGCTCAGCACCCTCGCCGTCGACGCCTTCAAGATCACCATGCCGGGCGCCCACGTCCCCCGGATCACCATCGACCGGCTCGTCGTCGCCCGCGAGATCTGGCGTACCACCGCCGCCGAAACCGGACTCGCCGGCGTCAAGGGCGAACGCGGACGCTACCTCGCCGCCCGCGCCTGGCGCCACCGCCTCGGCCTCCCCGACCAGGTCTTCATCAAGATCGGCACCGAAGTGAAACCCTGCTACTTCGATCTCACCAGTCCCCACTACGCCGGTGTCCTGTGCGCGATGCTCCGCGCCGCCGGACCCGACGTCGCCCTCACCATCAGCGAAGCCCTCCCCACCCCCGACCAGGCCTGGGTCCCCGACCACGACGGCAACCGCTACTTCAGCGAGCTCCGCCTCCAGATCACCGACCCCGTCACCGTGGACGGCGGGCGATGAACGGCCGTCCGCCCCGCGTCGAGGAGATCGGCGCCCACCTCACCGTCGCCGACCTGATCATGGCGCGGGCTCGCGCCGTACCGGACGCGGTCGCGGTCGCCCAGTGGGACGAGAAGATCACGTACGGCGAGCTGGCCCGCCGCGCCGCGTCGCTCTCCGCCCGGCTCGGCGCTCTCGGCGTCGGCCCGGAGACCAGGGTCGGGATCTGCCTGAAGCGGCGGCCCTCGATGCTGGTCGCGGTCCTCGGCGTGCTGCTGTCCGGCGGCTGTTACGTGCCGCTGGATCCGGACGGCCCGCGACTGCGGCTGCGCGACATGGCCGCCGACGCCGGTCTGGGCATCGTGGTGTGCGACCCGGCCGGAGCCCAGGCGGTCGGCGAGGCGGCGGGTGAGACGGCCGTGCGGTGCGTCGCCGTACCCGAGCCGTCCGAGCCGTCCGATCGGTCCGATCGGTCCGATCCGGCCCAGCCGTCCGATGGGGCCGACCTGGCCGACCTGGCGGAGATGTCTGACCTGGCCGCCGTGCCCGCCTGCCCGGCCGCACCGGACAACCTCGCCTACGTGCTGTACACCTCCGGGTCCACCGGCCGTCCCAAGGGCGTGGCCGTCACTCACCGCAACGTGATGACGTTCGTGACCGGATGGGCCGCGATCAGTGGAGCCGACGAGACCACCCGCGCGCTGGCCGCCGCGTCCCTCGGGTTCGACGTCGCCGTCCTCGACCAGCTCGTACCGCTGGCCGTGGGCGGGACGGTGCTGCTGGCCGGTGACGCCGACCGCGCCGACCCGGCCAGACTGCAGCGTTTCGTCGCCGAGCACCGGGTCACCTGGGGGTTCCTCACCCCGGCCGTGCTCTCCCTGCTCGACCCGGACACGCTGCCCGGCTGGCGGACGGTGATGTCCGGCGCGGAATCGGTGCCGGCCGAGCTGGTCAACCGGTGGGCGACGCCGGGCCGCCGGTTCATCCACGCCTACGGGCCCACCGAGACCACGGTGGCGGTCACCACGGCCGAGCTGACCGCGCCGCAGGGCACGCCGGTGCCCATCGGACATCCACTGCCCGGCTACCGCTGCCATGTCGTCGACGAGCGGCTCCGCCCGGTCGAGCCGGGAGCCGAGGGCGAGCTGCTGGTCGGCGGCCCCGGCGTGGCTCGCGGCTACCTCGGCGGGCCCGCGACGACCGCCGATGTGTTCGTGCCCGACCCGTTCTCCGGCGAGCCGGGCGCCCGGCTCTACCGGACCGGAGACCTGGTCCGGTACACCCCGGACGGCCGGCTCGTCTTCCTGGGCCGCCGCGACGGACAGGTCAAGATCCGCGGCCAGCGGGTCGAGATCGGCGAGATCGCGGCCGTCCTGCGGGAGCATCCGCGCGTGACGCAGGCGGCGGTCGAGGCGGTGCCCCGGCCCGGCGGCGGCCTGGAACTGGTCGCCTTCCTCACCCCCGAGGACGCGCCGGACGACGTGGGATACGCCGCCTCGCGGCTGACCGCGGCGATGCTGCCCGGACGGGTGCTGCGCCTGCCCCAACTGCCGCTCAACGTCTCCGGCAAGGTGGACGGAGCCAGGCTGCGCGAGCTGGCCGCCGCCGGCCGTCCCGCCGACGGCGCACCGGAAGGAAGGACCACCACAGAACGGGCACTCGCGGCGATCTGGCGGCGCCTCGGCATCGGCGCCGACTTCTTCGCGAGCGGGGGCGACTCGATCACCGCGATGCGGCTCGTCGCCGCCGCCCGCGACGAGCTGGGACTGGACGTGACGGTGGACGACGTGTTCGCCGGCCGCACCCTGGCGGAGATCGCCGAACGGTTCGACAAGGCCGCCCGGCGGCCGGGGCCGGAGCTCACCCTCGGCCATCCGCCGACGCTGGCCCCGCCCCAGCGCCGGCTGTGGTTCATGGACCAGCTCGCGCCCGAGGCCGCGCCGTACAACATCGCGCTCGCCCAGAGGCTGCGCGGCCGCCTGGACCCGGCGGCCCTGCGTACGGCGCTGCGGGCCGTCGCCGAACGGCACGACGTCCTGCGCTGGCGGATCCGGCAGACGGCCGGCGTGCCGTATGCCGTCTGCGAGCCGCCGTCCGACGTGGACCTGACCGTGGTGGACCTGAGCGGATACGGCGAGGCGCAGCGGGAAACACAGCTCCGCACCCGGCTGGCGGCCGGCGCGGCCGCGCCGTTCGACCTGGCGGGCGGCTCCCCCTGGCGGGCGTGGCTGTACGTGCTGGGGCCGAGCGAACACGTGCTGGCGCTGACCCTGCACCACGCGGTGTTCGACGGCTGGTCCAGGGACGTGCTCTACACCGATCTCGCCGCCGCCTACGCGGCCGCCGTCACGGGCCGGGCGGCGGACCTCCCGCCGCCGCGCGCGTCGTACGCCGATTACGCGGTCTGGCGCGCCGAGCGTGACCTCCGCGCCGGCGAGGCGGACCTGGCCTGGTGGGCCGACCACCTGCGTGGGGCGCCCACCGTGCTCGACCTGCCCCGCGACCGGCCCCGCCCGGCCGAGCAGACCTACCGTGGCGCCGAGGCCCGCGTGGAACTGCCGCCCGAGACGGGCGCCGCCGTCCGCGCGCTGGCCGCCGACCTCGGCGCGACCCCCGCGGGCGTGCTGCTGGCCGGGCTCGGCCGGCTGCTCCACCGGCTCACCGGCAGCGCCGACCACGTGATCGGCGCGGTGGTCGCCGACCGGAGGGTCGCCGCCTTCGACGACCTGGTCGGGTTCTTCATCGACATGGTGCCCCTGCGGCTGCGATCAGACGAGCACGCCGACTTCGCCACCCTCGTACGGCGGTGCACCCGCGAGCTGATGGACGTCGCCGCGCATCCGGCCGCGCCCCTGGAACGCGTGGTCGAGGAGCTCGGCATCCCCAGGGATCCCTCCCGCGCCCCGCTGGTGCAGGTCATGTTCAACGTGCTGAACCTGACCGAGCCGCGGCTGGATCTCGCCGGGCTGCGCGGCGAGACGATCGAGGTCGACAAGCCGGGTTCACCGTTCGACCTGACCGTGTACGTGGTGGAACGGGACGGCGGGTTCACGGTCGAGGTCGTCTACAACCCCGACCTGTTCGACGCCGCGAGGATCGACGCGATGCTCGCCGACTACGTGACCGTGGTCGGCGCGCTGGCCGCCGACCCGGCCTCCGCCGTAGGCGCGGTCGCCCTGCCGGCCCCGCTGTTCCCGGCCGCCGCGCCCGGCGCCATGCGGGTCGCGGAACCGGCGGCCGCGCCGCGCCCCGTCCCGGGCGCCGGAACGTCCGCCACCGAGGAGCTGATCGCCGCGATCTGGCGCGAGGTCCTGGAGCGGGACAACCTCGGCCCCGACGACAACTTCTTCGACATCGGCGGCCACTCCCTGGCGCTCGCCGCCGTGCACGCCCGCCTGTGCGTCCGGCTCGACCGCGAACTTCGGATGGTGGACCTGTTCCGCTATCCGAACATCCGCACCCTCGCCGCCCACCTGGACACCCGGGCGGACGGCCCCACCGGCCGACCTGAGGCCGGTAACCCCGAACTCGCCCGCGCGGCCTCCCGGGCCGAGGCGCGGCGGAACCGTACCCGGCGCCCACGACGCGCCCACGGCACCATCGGACAGGAGAACGACCATGAGTGACGTCACCGACGAGGGCGTCGAACCGATCGCCATCGTGGGGATGGCCGCCCGCGTGCCGGGCGCGGCCGACCTCAAGGAGTTCTGGCGCAACCTGGTCGACGGTGTGGAGTCCATCAGCTCCTTCACCCGTGAGGAGCAGCTGGCCAGGGGTGTGCCCGCGGAGGACGTCGACGACCCGAGCTGGGTGTCCAAGGCACCGTACGTCGAGGGGTACGACCAGTTCGACGCCGCCCTCTTCGGCATGACCACGCGCGAGGCGGAGATCCTCAACCCGCAGCACCGGCTGTTCCTGGAGTCGTGCTACGCGGCACTGAACGACGCCGGAACCGATCCGACGCGCTACGACGGCGCCATCGGCGTCTACGCGGGCACCGGGGGCAACCAGTACCTGTGGGAGAACCTGGCCCGCAACAAGCGGGTGTGGGACACCCGCCACGGCATCGGGCTCGCCACCGCCAACTCACCGAACTACGTGGCCACCACCGTGTCGTACCGGCTGAACCTGCGCGGGCCCAGCCTGACCCTCCACACCGCCTGCTCCACGTCGCTGGTCGCGTTCCACATGGCCTGCGAGGCGCTGCGCGGCGGCGAGTGCGACATGGCCCTGGCGGGTGGAGTGAACGTCGAACACCCGCCCGCCGCCGGATACATCGGGGTGGAGGGGTTCACCTCACCCGACGGTCACTGCCGTCCGTTCGACGCCGGCGCGAACGGCACCGTCTGGGGCAGCGGCGTCGGAGTCGCCGTCCTCAAGCGGCTTGAGGACGCCATCGCCGACGGCGACCACATCCGCGCCGTGGTCCGGGGCAACGCGATCAACAACGACGGCGCGGCGAAGGTCGGTTTCTCCGCGCCCAGCGTCGACGGGCAGGCGTCCGTGATCGCGCAGGCCGTCGGGCTGGCCGCCATCGACCCGCGCACGATCGGCTACGTCGAGGCGCACGGCACCGGCACCGCGATGGGCGACCCGATCGAGGTCGCCGCCCTGTCCTCGGTGTACACGCAGGACACGCCGGACCGCGGCTGGTGCGCCATCGGCTCGGTGAAGTCCAACATCGGCCACCTCAGCCAGGCCGCGGGCATCATCAGCGTGATCAAGGCGGTGCTGGCGCTGGAGCACGGGCTGATCCCGCCGACCATCAACTACGAGCGCCCCAACCCGGCGATCGACTTCGACGACACCCCGTTCTACGTGGCGTCCACGCTGGGCAAGTGGCAGACCGACGGCGGTCCCCGACGTGCCGGCGTGAGCTCCTTCGGCATCGGAGGAACGAACGCGCACGTGGTCCTGGAGGAGGCGCCACCCGTCGAGGCGGCGCCCGGTTCCGGCACCCCTTCCGCACGGCCCGCGCACCTGCTGCAGGTGTCCGCGAAGACCGCCACCGCGTTGGACACCGCGGTGGACCGGCTCGCCGACCATCTCGCCGCCCACGAAGACCTCGATCTCGCCGATGTGGCCCACACGCTGCGGACGGGCCGGCTGGAGTACCCCCACCGGGCCGCGGTGGTGGCCGCCGACCGCGCGGACGCGGTCGCCGCGCTGCGCGACCGCAAGCGCCTGCGCAAGCGGGAGCCCGCGGCCGCCCCGCCGATCGCCTTCCTGTTCTCCGGGCAGGGCGCGCAGTACGCCGGCATGGGCGCCGAGCTGTACCGGACGGAACCGGTGTTCGCCGTCGCCGTCGACGAGTGCGCGGGCCTGCTCACCGAGCACCTCGGCCTCGACCTGCGCGACCTCCTCTTCGCCGCGGCGGACGGCACGGACAGCACGGACGGCACGGACGGCGCTGACGGCACGGACGGCGCTGACAGCACGGACGGCGCTGACGCCGACGAGACGCTCCGGCAGACGCGCTACACCCAGCCCGCGCTGTTCACCGTGGAGTACGCGCTGGCCCGGCTGTGGCAGAGCTGGGGCGTACGACCGGCCGCGATGATCGGCCACTCCATCGGCGAGTACGCGGCGGCGACCGTCGCCGGGGTATTCCGGCTGCCCGACGCGGTGCGGCTGGTCGCGGCCCGCGGCGCGCTGATGCAGTCGATGCCGCCGGGCGCGATGCTCGCCGTACAGCGGGGCGAGTCGGCGCTGGCCGGGCTGCTGCCCGAGGGCGTGTCGGTGGCGACCGTCAACGGCCCCGGCACCTGCGTGGTCGCGGGTCCCACGGAGGCGATCGAGGCGTTCGCCGCGACCCTGAAGGACCAGAAGGTGGGCTGCAAGGCGCTGCGCACGTCGCACGCCTTCCACTCGGCGATGATGGAGCCGATCCTCGCGGAGTTCACCGCGCTGGTCGCCTCGGTGCCGCGGCAGGCCCCGAGCCTGCCGTTCTGGTCCAACGTCACCGGCGAGCCCATCACCGCCGAGCAGGCGACCGATCCGGCGTACTGGGCCGACCACCTGCGGCGGCCGGTCAGGTTCGGCGCGTGCGTCGCCGGGCTGCTCGCCGCGTACGGAGAGACGCCGCCGCTGCTGATCGAGTGCGGGCCCGGACGACAGCTCGCCGGGCTGGCCAGGATGCAGCTTCCCAAGGGGGCGCCCGCGCCGCTGCCCAGCCTTCCCGGGCCGGGGGAACGCGCAGGGGACACCGTCACCGTCTACGAGGCGGCGGGCACGCTGTGGGCCGCCGGAGTGCCGCTGAGCGCGGGGTTCGGCACGGGACCGGGCACAGGTACGGGGTCGGGGCCGGGCACTGTGGCGCGCCGGGTGCCGCTGCCCGCCTACCCGTTCGAGCGCAGGCGCTACTGGATCGACGCCGACCCGGCCGACCAGGCGGCCTCCGCGCCCGTCCGGCGGCGTGGGCCGCTGCCGCTGGCCGACTGGTTCGCGGTGCCGACCTGGCGGCAGCTCGCCCCGGACACCCGCCGGACCGACCTCGGCGACTGCCTGGTGCTGGCCGACGGGCCGCGCGGAGACGAACTCGTCGCCGGGCTGCGCGCCCGGGGCGCCGCCGTGCGGGTGGGCGGCCACGGCGACTACGCGGCGCTGCTCGGCGAGGGCGTCCCCGCCAGGATCGTGCACGCCCTGGCCCTGGACGGGCCGCCCGCCGACGGTGAGATCACCGCCACCTGGGACGCGCAGGAGCGCGGCTTCTTCAGCGTGCTGAACCTGGTCCAGGCCCTCGCCGACGCGGGAGCGGCCGACGGCGTGCACCTCGACGTGGTCTCGTCGGGAACCTCGGACGCGCGGGGCGACCTGCTCCGCCCCGAGCACGCCACCCTCGCCGGCATCGTCAGGGTGGTGCCGCTGGAACTTCCCGGCCTGACCGTACGGCACGTGGACGCCGACCCGGAGACGGGTCCCACGCGGACGGCGGAACTCGTCGCCGAGCTGCTGCGCCCCGCCGACGAGCCGGAGGTGACGCTGCGCGGCGGCCGCCGCTGGGTGACCGACTACGCCCAGGTGTCCCTGGGCGAGGAGGCCCCCCAGTCGCCGGTGGTCCGCGACGGCGGCCGGTACCTGATCACCGGTGGAGTCGGCGGAATCGGCATCACGCTCGCCGAAGACTTCGCGCGGCGGGCCGGCGCCCGGCTGGCGCTGCTCAGCCGCGGTGGCCTGCCGCCGCGTGAGGAGTGGGACGCCCACCTCGCGGTGCACGGCGGCGCGGACAGGACGGGCCGGGCCATCCTCGCTATCCGGCGGATGGAGCAGGCCGGCGCCCAGGTGCTGGTGCTGGCCGCCGACGTCACCGATCCGGCCGAGCTGAGCGCGGTGCGCAAGCGGATCGACGCCGAGTTCGGCGGGCTGGACGGGATCGTGCACGCGGCCGGCCTTCCCGGGGGCGGGATGGCCGAGGTGAAGGACCGGGCCGCGGCCACCGCCGTGCTGGCCCCCAAGGTCGCCGGAACCCTCGCCCTCGCGAAGGCCTTCGGCGACCTCCCGCTCGACTGGGTGGCGCTCTGCTCCTCGGTGACCTCGGTGGTCGGCGGCTTCGGGCAGGTCGACTACTGCGCGGCCAACAACTTCCTCGACGCCTACGCCCGCAGTGCACACGGCTGGAACGCGCCGGTCGTGTCGCAGAACTGGGGCGGCTGGACCGAGGTCGGCATGGCCGTCGAGGTGTCCGCGCCCGACGGGTTCCGCGCCGCACGCGGCGGGGTGGCGGAAGCGGTGGACCACCCGGTCCTCTCCACGCGGGTGACCGGCCAGGACGGGCAGGCCGAGTGTCACGGGCTGGTGTCCGCCTCCACCCACTGGATCCTCGACGAGCACCGCATCGGCGACGTCGCGGTGGTCCCCGGCACCGGTCACCTGGAGTCGGTCCGGGCCGCCGTGGCCGCCTGCGTGCCCGCTCCGGACGCGGACCACGTCGTGGAGCTCAGGGACGTGGCGTTCCTGGAGCCCTTCTCCGTTCCCGACGGGGCGACCGCGCAGTACCGCGTGGAGCTCGCCGGCACGCCGGAGGGCGTCGAGTTCCAGGTGACGAGCCGTACGGCGGGCCGCTCCGCCGCGCACGTACGCGGATCGGCCGCATGGGTACGGCCCGAGCCGGCCGCCGGGGTGGAGGCCGGGCCGATCGTGGCCCGTTGCCGGCAGAGCGCCGTCGTACGCGGGACCGGTCGCACCAGCATGCTCACCTTCGGTCCCCGCTGGGACGCGCTGGACGAACACCACGTGGGCGAGGGCGAGGAACTCGCCAGGATCGTCGCGCCCGAGGCCGCCATGGCCGACCTCGCGCGCTGGGTGCTGCATCCGGCGCTGCTCGACGTGGCCACCGCGTTCGGCGAGGGGCGCGGGGAGGGCAGCTACCTGCCGCTCTCCTACGGCCAGGTGCGGGTGCGCGGGTCGCTGCCCGCGCGGTTCTGGAGCCACCTGCGGTACGCCGACGGTGGCGACGACGTGGTCTCGGCCGATCTGACGCTCTTCGACGAGGACGGCCGGGTGCTGGTGCAGATCGCCGACTTCGTGCTGCGACGGGTGGACCGCGCCGCCGTCACGGGCAACCTGGCGGGTGACGGCAGCGAACCGGCGGCCGGATCCGCGACCGCGACACCTGTCCCCGCTTCGGCGGGCGCGTCCTCCGACGTGACGGGCGGCACGGTGGACGGCACGGCGGGCTCGGACGGGATCGCTCCGGTGGACGGCGCGGAGGCGTTCCGCCGGGTCATGGCCGCGGGCCTCGGCGCACAGGTCGTGATCAACCCGCTGCCCGTGGCCGAACTCGCGGAACGGACCAGGTCCCGGACCACCGACACCATCGCCGGAGACGCCGGAGACGCCGGAGACGCCGGCGCCGACGATCGCCCCGGGGCGTCGGGAGCATCCGACGACCACGCCGTGCCCCGCAACGAACTTGAGGCGACCATCGCCCAGGTGTGGAGCGACGGCCTCGGCGTGCCGCAGGTCGGGATCGACGACGACTTCTTCGCGCTCGGCGGCAACTCCCTGATCGCGGTGCAGCTCATCGCCTCACTGCGCAAGGCCGTCGGGGTGAAGCTGCCGATGCGCAGCCTGTTCGAATCCCCGACCGTGGCGGAGCTCGCGGTCGTCGTCGAACGGCTGCGCGCCTCCGCCGACGTGGCCGACGCGCCGCGCCCGGAAGCGGCCGACGCGACCGACGCGGCCAGCGCCACCAACGCCACCGACGTCGCCGATGCCCCCGATGCGACCGATGCCCCCAATGCGACCGACGCGGCCGAGCCGAGCCCGGCCGTCACCACCATCCCCAGGCTGGACCGTCGTTGACCTCCTCTCCACGGCCGACGCCCGAGGTCTTCACACCCGAAGAGATTCGACGAACGAGGCAGGAAATATGACCGACGACCACTTCCTGGTTGTGCGCAACGACGAGGAGCAGTACTCGATCTGGCCCAGCGGACGTACCCTTCCCGCGGGGTGGCACGACGCCGGATTCAGCGGCGCCAAGCAGGAGTGCCTGGACCACATCGAGACGGTGTGGACCGACATGCGGCCGCTCAGCCTGCGCCAGGGCGGGTGACCGGGGTGATCGACAAGGAATGGGAGGCGCCCTCCTCCTTCGGCCAGGAACGGATCTGGCTGGCCGATCAGATGGATCCGGGCTCGCCGGTCTTCAACCTGCCGTGCGCGTTCGAGATCCCGTACGCGCTCGAGGCCGATCAGATCATCGCGGTGCTCAAGGCCGTCGCCGATCGGCACGAGGTGCTCCGCACGTCCCTGCGGATCGTGGACGGCTCCCTCCGCCAGATCGTGCACGCGGAGATCGACCCCGGCGTACGGGTGCTCGACCTGCGGTCGCTCCCGGCCGAGGATCACCGGGCTCGTACGCTCGACCACATCCGGTCGGTCGCCGGGGAGGCGATCTCCACCGATCGCGCCCCGATGTGGCGGGCCACGGTGATCCGGACCGGGGACGCGCGCTGGGTGGTCAGCTTCGTGGTCCACCATGCCGTGTTCGACGCCACCTCGGCCGTCATCCTCGAAAGGGAGATCTCCGAACTGTGCGCCGCCGCGGCGGCCGGACAGGCCGGGGCCACCGAGCCGTTCGGGGCCACCGAACAGGCCGGGTCCGCCGAGCGGCCGGGGCTGCCCGACCTGCCGATCCAGTACGCCGACTACGCGGCCTGGCAGCGTGGCCGGCTCGCCGACGACGCGCTGGCGGCGCAGACGGACTACTGGCGGGAGCGGCTGGCGGGACTGCCCGCCGTACACTCCCTTCCCACCGACCGGCCCCGGCCCGCCCGGCTCGGCTACGCCGGAGACGAGGTCCGCTTCACGATCCCGGAAGAGCTCCAGGCACGGGCCACCGCGCTGGGGCGCGGTTCGGGCGCGACGCCGTTCATGGTGTTCCTCACGGCGTACGTCGCCCTGCTGTCGCGGCTGTCCCGCGAGGACGACACCGTGATCGGGGTGACCATGAGCGGGCGCGAACTCCCGGAGGTCACCGGCCTGATCGGCATGTTCGTCAACCAGCTGGTGGTACGGGTGGACGCCTCGGGTGACCCCACCTTCGCCGAACTGCTCGGGCGGGTCCGCGCCACGATGCTCGACGCCATGGAGAACGGTCAGATTCCGTTCCAGGCGGTCGTGGAGGCGGTCGCGCCGCAGCGTGATCCGGGAGCGCAGCCGCTGTACCAGATCGGCTTCAACTACATCCCCGACTCCGGCATCGAGCCGACCCCGTACACGACCTCGAAGGACGATCTCGCGTTCGACCTGACCACGGGCACCAGCCGGTTGCTGTACCGCACCGACCTGTTCGACCGGGGCACGGCGGAGACGTTCGTCGCCCGCTACCTGCGCGTCCTGTCCGCCGGTGTGGCCGCCCCCGAGACCGGGATCGGCGACCTGCGGCTCATGGACGACGCCGAGCACGCGGCGCTGGTGGAGGCGAGCACCGGTGAGCCGCGCGAGCAGCGCGGCCAGACGGCGCTCCGCATGGTGGAGGAGCAGGTCGCGCGCACTCCGGACGCGACCGCGGTGATCGTCGGCGACCGGCGGCTGACCTACACGGAACTGGACGAGGCCGCCGAAGGCGTGGCGGACCGGTTGCGCCGGTCGGGAGCCGGCCCCGAGTCGCTGGTGGCGGTGTGCGCGGACCCCTGCCTGGAGCTGCTGCCCGCCCTACTGGGTGTGTGGAAGGCCGGGGCGGGTTACGTTCCGGTGGATCCGGCCTATCCGGCCGACCGGGTGGCGTACCTGCTCGGCGACTCCGCCGCCACGGTGGTGCTCACCCGGCGCCACCTGCTGGCCGCCGTGGAAGGCGCCCTGGCCACTCCCCCGGCCACCCCCTCAGCCACTCCCCCGGCTGCCGTGGAGGGCACACTGGCCACTCCCCCGTCCGCCCCCTCAGCCGCTTCCCCGGCTGCTCCCTCAGCCGCTGGCCTGGCCTCCCGACCGGCCGTGCTCGCCATCGACGAGCCCGCCGGGTGGCAGGCCGGACGGCCCGCTGAGCGGGTCGGCGATGGGACAGGCGGCCCCGGCGGCGGCTCGCCACGTCCGGCCGCGCCGGGGAACGTCGCGTACGTCATCTACACCTCGGGTTCTACCGGCACCCCGAAGGGCGTCGTGGTCGAGCACGGCTCGGTGGCCGCCTACCTCGCGTGGGCCGGCACCGCCTATCCCGGACTCGCCGGGGAGGCGCTGCTGCACTCCCCTATCGCCTTCGACCTGACCGTGACCGGCCTGTTCGGACCGCTGACGGTGGGGGGCGCCGTGCGGCTCGCCGCCCTCGACGACACCGAGACCGACACCCCGACCACCACCCGGACGTACTCCCCGGCCGATACCCAGACCGACTCCCCTGCCGCCATCTCCACCGGGACGACCACCGGGACGACCATCGGGACGACCATCGGGACGACGACCGGCGAGAACGCTGGGAGGACGGCTGGGGAGACGACCGGCGGCACGCTCGGCGGGGCCCCCCGCGGCCTGGCGACGTTCCTCAAGGTCACGCCCAGCCATCTCGCGCTGCTGGCCGCGCTGCCGGACCACGTGGCCCCGGGTGGCGACCTGGTGCTGGGAGGCGAGGCGCTGCCCGCGGACGGGGTCACCGCCTGGCGGGAGCGGCACCCCGGCGTCACGGTCGTCAACGAGTACGGTCCCACCGAGGCCACCGTCGGCTGCGTCGCGGCGCGCGTGGCACCGGGTGAGGCGTTGCCCGTCGACCAGGCGGGCTCGGTCACGATCGGCCGCCCGGCCCCCGGAAACGCCGCCTACGTGCTGGACGGCGGACTGCGGCCGGTGCCCACCGGTGTCGTCGGCGAGCTGTACATCGCGGGCCCCCAGGTGACCCGCGGCTATCTGAACCGGCCGGGAGCCACCGCCGCCGCGTACGTACCCTGCCCCTTCGGGGCCCCCGGCCTGCGGATGTACCGCACCGGTGACCTGGCCCGCCGCCGTGCCGACGGGAGCCTGGAGTTCGTCGGCCGCGCCGACGAACAGATCAAACTGCACGGCTACCGCATCGAGCCCGGCGAGATCGAGACGGCTCTGCGCGCCCAGCCGGGCGTCCGGGACGCGGCTGTCACCGTACGCGAGGACACCTCCGACGGCAGGCGTCTCGTCGCCTACCTGGTCGGCGACGCGAGCGACGGCACAGGTGGCGGCACAGGCGGCACAAACGACACGGGCGGCGACACGGACGGCGGCACGGGCCTCGGCGTGGACGTCGCGGCGGTGAACGACGCGCTCGCCGCGACCCTGCCCGCCCACATGGTCCCGTCGGGATACGTCGTCCTCGACGCCCTCCCGCTGACCGCCAACGGCAAGCTCGACCACGCCGCGCTTCCCGCGCCGGTCGCGGTCGCGGACGGCGAGTACGTCGAGCCGCGCACGGCCGCCGAGGAGCTGGTGGCGGAGGTCTTCGCCGGTCTCCTGGGCGTGGAGAAGGTCGGTGCCACCGACGACTTCTTCGAGCTCGGCGGCAACTCCCTGCTGGCGATCCGGGCCATCGCGAGGATCCGCGGCCAGATCGAGATCGACATCCCGGTCCGCGGTCTGTTCTCGTACACCACCGTCGCGGACCTCGCGGCCGAGATCGAACGACGGCTCACCGAGGACCTCGACCAGCTCAGTGATGAGGATGTCGAGCGGCTGCTCACATCAGAAGGCGACGGCCGATCATGACGACGCCACCCCAGACACCACCCCAGACACCACCCCAGACACCACCCCAGACGCCGCCCCAGACGCCGTCCCAGAACCCGCAACAGGCATCGCTGTCCGCGGCCCGGCGGGCGCTGCTGGAACAGCGGCTCCGGCGGCGCGCGGCCGGACCGGACACAGCCACCACCACGGTGCGGCCCCGCCCAGAGGGCTCCGCCCCGCCCCTGTCCTACCAGCAGGAGCGGGTCTGGTTCATGGAGCAGTTCGCGCCGGGCACGAGCCAGTACAACATCCCGATCCCGATGCGCCTCACCGGGGAGATCGACCTCGACCTGCTCGACCGGGCCCTGCAGACCCTTCCCGCCAGGCACGAGGCGCTGCGGATGCGCTTCCCCGCCGATTCCGACGGGCGGCCCACCGTCCACGTCGAGCCCTCCGTCGCGGTGCCGCTGCGCGTCGTGACGGCGGACGACGAGGCCGCCGCCCAGGCGCTGATCGACGAGGCGGCCGCGGAGCCGTTCGACCTGACCGAGGGGCCGCTGCTCCGCGCCCTGCTGATCAGGCTGGCCGACGACGATCACCGGCTGCTGGTCACCACCCACCACATCGTCGGTGACGGATGGTCGGTGGACCTGCTGCTGCGCGACCTGGCCGCCGCCTATCACGCCGGGCGCGCCGGCACCGGGGTCACGCTCCCCGGCCTGCCCGTCTCGTACGGAGACTTCGCGCACTGGCAGCGGCAGACACAGACCGGTCCCGAGCTGGAGCGCCAGCTGGGTTTCTGGAGCGACCGGCTCGCCGGCGTGCCGGCCCTGGAGCTGCCCGCCGACCGGCCGCGACCGGCCACCCAGGTCTTCGAGGGCGACTGGCACATCGTCGATGTCGACGCCGAGCTCGCCGGGGCTGTCAACCGGCTCTCCAGGGAGCGCGGAACGACGCTGTTCATGACGCTGCTCGCCGCCTACCAGGTGCTGCTGTCGAGGCACTCCGGCCAGGGCGACTTCGCGGTCGGTTCCTCGTCGGCCGGCCGGTCGCTGGCTGAGCTGGAGAACGTGGTCGGCATGTTCGTCAACATGCTGCCGATGCGCGCGCGGCTCGGTGACGACCCGACCTTCGACGAGCTGCTCGAACGCACCCGGGTCGGCGTTCTCGACGCCTTCGACCACGCGGAGGTCCCGTTCGAGCAGCTCGTCAACGCGCTCGGCGTGCCCCGCGACGTCAGCCGGTCGCCGGTGTTCCAGGCGATGTTCGCGCTGCAGAACTACCAGATGGGCCGGATCGCGGAGGCGGGCGGCTCGGACCTCGGCATCACCTGGCTGCCGATGGACCTGCGGGCCACCCGTTTCGACATCGAACTGCACGTCATCGAGGTGCGGGACCGGCTGATCGTCAAGTTCGTCTACAACACGGCACTGTTCGACGAGGCGACCGTGGCGAGGATGGCGACCCGCTTCGTCACCCTCCTGCGGTCCGTCACGACCGACCCGTCCAGGCGGGTGTCCGAGCTGCCGATGCTGGACGCCGCCGAGCAGACGCTGCTGGTGGACGTGTGGAACGACACCGGCGCCGAGCTGGACGAGGCGGCGACGCTGCACGGCCTGATCGAGGAGCAGGTCGCCCGCACCCCCGGCGCCGTCGCGGTGACCTTCGAGGGCCGCCACCTGACGTACGCCGAGCTGAACGAGCGGGCGAACCGGGTGGCGCACCGGTTGCGCGACCTGGGAGCGGGCCCCGAGACCCTGGTCGGCGTCTTCGCCGAACGCTCGGCCGAACTGGTGGTGGCGCTGCTGGGCGTGCTCAAGGCGGGAGCCGCCTACCTGCCGCTCGATCCGGAGTACCCGGCCGACCGGCTGGCGTTCATGATCGACGATGCTCGGGCTCCCGTGGTGCTGACCCAGGAGCACCTGAAGGCGACCGTCCCGGCCACCGACGCGGTCATCCTGAACCTGGACGATCCCGGCGAGTGGGCGGACCGGCCCGCGGACGACCCGCGGCCCCCGGTCACCTCAGGCAACGCCGCGTACGTCATCTACACGTCGGGATCCACCGGCCGCCCCAAGGGCGTGCCCAACACCCACCGCGGCATCGTGAACCGCCTGCTGTGGATGCAGCGCGCCTACCCGCTGGGCGGCGACGACGTCGTACTGCAGAAGACGCCCGCCGGTTTCGACGTGTCGGTGTGGGAGTTCTTCTGGCCGCTGCTCACCGGAGCGCGGCTGGTGCTCGCCCGGCCGGGCGGCCACAAGGACGCGGCGTACCTGCGCGAGCTGCTGATCAGCGAGAGCGTGACCACCGCGCACTTCGTCCCGTCGATGCTCGCGGTGTTCCTCGCCGACGACGAGAAGTCGGCGGCGGGCTGCACGGCGCTGCGCCGGGTGATCTGCAGCGGCGAGGAGCTTCCGGTGGCCACGGCGGCCACCTTCACGACGGTGCTCCTGCACTGCGAGCTGCACAACCTGTACGGCCCCACCGAGGCGGCGATCGACGTCACCTCCTGGCACTGCGCTCCCGAGGCGATCGCCGACGCGGTCACCCTGCCGATCGGGGCCCCGATCGCGAACATCCGGCTGTACGTCCTCGACGAGCGCGGGAATCCCGCCCCGATCGGCGTGCCGGGCGAGCTGCACATCGGCGGGGTCGGGGTGGCCAGGGGCTACCACCGCCGTCCGGCGCTCACCGCCGAACGGTTCGTCCCCGACCCGTTCGGCGCCGACCTGGGTGCCAGGCTGTACCGCACCGGCGACCTGGCGCGCTGGCGCGCGGACGGGAACCTGGAATTCCTCGGCCGCATCGACCACCAGGTGAAGCTGCGCGGCCTGCGCATCGAGCTGGGCGAGATCGAGACGGCGCTGCGCGACCGCGACGAGGTCGCGGAGGCGGTGGTGATCGTCCGCGAGGACACCCCCGGCGACAAGCGGCTGGTCGCCTACCTGACGACCCACGGCGGGGTGGACGTCGACGTCGCCGAGCTGCGGGCCGCGCTGAAACAGGGCCTGCCCGACTACATGGTGCCGACGGCGTTCGTCACCATGGACACGCTGCCGCTGTCGCCCAACGGCAAGCTGGACCGCGCGGCCCTGCCGGGTCCCCAGGCCACGCGGGACGCCACCGCCGAGCTGGTCGAGCCGGAGACCGCCACGGAACGGATGCTGGCCGAGATCTGGATCGACGTGCTCGGCGTGGAGCGGCTCGGCGTCCACGACGACTTCTTCGACTCGGGCGGCCACTCCCTGCTCGCCACCCAGGTGGTGGCCAGGATCCGCAAGGCGTCCGACGGCTCGGGACGTCCGGTCGGCGTGATGGACCTGTTCCAGAACCGGACCATCCGTGAGCTGGCCGCCTTCATCGACGGCGGCGCCGACGCGGCGGCCGGGCCCCAGCCGCTGCTTTACGAGCTGACCCCGAAGGGCGGGAAACGCACCCTGTCCTACGTCTGCGTGCCCTACGGCGGGGGCAGCGCCATCGTCTACCAGCCGCTCGCCGACGCGCTCCCCGCCGGGCACGCGCTGTACTCGGTGGCCATCCCCGGCCACGACGTCGGGCTGAACGAGGAGGCGCTCCCCTTCCACGAGCTGGTGGACCGGATCGTGGCGGAGATCAGGGAGCGCGTCGAAGGCCCCCTGGTCCTGTACGGCCACTGCGGCGTCGGCAGCGCCATCGCGGTCGGCGCGGCACGGAAGCTGACCGAGAACGGCCGGGACGTGGACGCGGTCTACATCGGCGCGATGTTCCCGTTCGCCCGCATCAAGGGCGTCGTCGGGACGCTGCGGACCCGGCTGGAGAAGCTGCGCAGCAACCGCGAGTACGCCAACTGGCTCAAGGGCATGGGCGTCGACACCGACGAGCTGGACCCCGAGCAGGCCGACCGGATCATCGCGAACATGCGGGCCGACTCCCGGGCGTCCGAGGAGTACTTCACCACACTGCTCGACCAGCGCCCCGCGCCTATGTCCGCTCCGATCATCTCCGTCGTCGGCTCGGAGGACCCGGTCACCGACTACTACACCGAGCGGTATCGGGAGTGGGAGTTCCTGACCGGCACGACCGGGCTGGTGGTTCTCGACCAGGCCGGCCACTTCTTCCTGAAGCATCGGGCGGAGGAACTGGCCGAGATCGTCACGGGCGTCCACCCGGCGATGGCCCGGCGCGAGACCGCCGAGTACGGCGTCGCCGAGCGGGGGCCGGACGCGGCGTGGGCGCTGCACGACACGCACTACCCGGCCGGGCCGGGAGAGTCCGCGGGGCCGCCCGCGGTGCAGCCGAGCAACCGCAGGTTCCTCAGCGTGGCGATCGGGCAGCTCGTGTCGGCGACCGGTTCGGCGCTGACCGGCTTCGCCGTACCGGTGTGGTTGTTCGACCGGACGGGATCGGTGGCCGACCTCGGCCTGCTGTGGGCGCTGACGCTGATCTGCGGTGTGGCGATGATGCCCATCGCCGGGCCGCTCATCGACCGGTTCGACCGGCGACGCGTCATGATCGTCGCGAGCGGCGTCGCGGGGGCGGTCCAGCTCGCGATCGCGTCGCTGCTCTTCACTGGGCGGCTGGACCTGTGGATCATCTACGTGCTGCTGCCGATCAACTCGATGGCGGGCACCTACCAGCGGCTGGCCTTCCAGACCGCGGTGCCGCAGCTGGTGCCCAAGCGCTATCTGGGGCACGCGGTCGGTCTGGCGCAGCTCACCAACGGGTTCGCGATGCTGTTCGCCCCTCTGATGGGCGCCGGTCTGTACGTCGCGATCGGCCTGCCCGGCATCCTCGCCATCGACATGGCGAGCTACGTGTTCGCCCTCGCGGTGCTGCTGGTCGTCCGCTTCCCCGACACGCTCGGCTTCCGCCGTAAGGAACCGCTGGTCACCGCGATCGTGGAGGGACTGCGGTTCTCCTGGAACCTCCGCGGATTCCGGGCCATGGTGATCTACTTCGCCGTCGCCAACATCTTCCTCGGCCCCGCCCTGGTGCTGACCGTCCCGCTGACGCTCTCCTTCGGCACGGTCGACCAGGTCGCGCAGGTTGCGGTGGCCGAGGCGCTCGGCGCGGTGGCCGGCGGCGTGGTGATGGCGCTCTGGGGCGGCCCGCGCAAGCGCCGGATGGTCGGCGTGTTCCTGGGCAACCTGGGAATGGCCGCCGGGTGCCTGGTGATGGGCCTGCGGCCGTCCCTGGCCGTGGTCGTGACCGGTGTGTTCTGCCTGGCGATGTCGATGTCGATCTCGCAGGGCATCTACGTGACGCTGGTCCAGGTCAAGGTGCCGCAGCGGTTCCACGGGCGGGTGCTCTCGCTCAACCAGGCCCTCTCGTGGTCCACCCTGCCGATCGGGTTCGCCGTACTGGCGCCCCTGGCCACGTCCCTGTTCAACCCCATGCTGCGGCCGGACGGGGCGCTCGCCGGCTCGGTCGGCGCGGTCATCGGCGTCGGCGAGGGCCGGGGCGTGGGCCTCACCTACGTCGTCTTCGCGCTGATGATGGCCGCGGTGACCGTCGGCGCGTCGACCCTCCGGTTGCTGCGGCGCTTCGACACCGAGGTTCCGGACTCGCTCCCCGACGACCTCATCGGCATGCAGGAAAGGCAACGCCGCCTGAGCCTCGCGAAAGGAAGCACATCTTGACGTCCTCCCCTCCCTGAAGGAAGGGGATTCCAACCCTCACAGGTCGGCCTTCCTGCTTCACCGCCGGTCGCCCGCCCGGAGAGGACTCCGTTGAGGTCTTACACCAGCTCCACAGGCGTTTCACCTCTCCGCCAGCCCGGCGGCGAGGATGTTCCTGGCCGCGTTCACGTCCCGGTCGTGGACAGCGCCGCAGGCGCACACCCACTCCCGGACGGAAAGCGGCATCGACTCGGCGAGCGTGCCGCACGCCGAACACAGCTTGGAGGAGGGGAACCAGCGGTCGACCACCACGACTTCCCGCCCATACCAGCGGGCCTTGTACTCCAGCATCGACCGCAGTTCCCGCCAGCTCGCATCCGAGATCGCGCGGGCCAGCGTGCGGTTCTTGACCATGGTACGGATGGTCAGGTCTTCCACGGCGATCACTTGGTTCTCGCGAACAAGCCGTGTGGTGACCTTGTGCAGGAAATCCCGGCGGCGATCGGTGATCCGCGCATACACGCGAGCCACCCGCCGCCTGGCCTTGACTCGGTTCGCCGACCCCTTCCCCTTGCGGGCGAGCGCCCGCTGGGCCCTGGCCAGCCGCCTGCGCTCAGCCGGCTCATGCCGAGGGTTGGCGACCGTGCCGTGTGCGTCGGTCACCCCGTCGATCGGCCGCGACAGGGTGAGCAGGGACGTGATCCACGCATCCACCCCGACCACGTTCTCCGCCGGGGCGAGCGGTGTGATCTTCTCCTCGACCAGGATCGACACGAACCAGCGGCCGGCCGCGTCCTTGCTCACGGAGACCGTGGACGGCTCCGCCCCCTCCGGCAGCGGCCGGGACCACACGATGTCCAGCGGGCCGTCCATCTTCGCCAACGTCAACGTGCCGTCCCGCCACCGGAACGCCGAGCGGGTGTACTCCGCCGACAGCCGCGACTTCTTACGGGACTTGAATGTCGGGAACCCGGCGCGCTTGGTGAAGAAGTTCACGAACCCGGCCTGAAGATGACGCAGCGCCTGCTGCAACGGCACCGACGACACCTCGTTCAGGAACGCCAGTTCCTGAGTGCGTTTCCACGCGGTGAGCGCGGCCGACGACTCCCCATACGAGACCCGACGGCCCTCCACCCTGTAGGCGCGGGTCCGATCCTCCAATGCCTTGTTGTAGACGAGACGGACACAGCCGAACGTCCGGGCAAGCACGTCGGCCTGCCCGGGAGTTGGGTAGAAGCGGTATTTGTACGCCCGCTTCACCACCTGCGCCATGCCTCACAGTCCTACCACGCGACCAGCCGAGACATCGCTCGTTTGTTCGTATCCACCGGTGCGGAATCGTGCCGCGTTTCCTCCCCCGCCTGAAGGCGGGGGTATCCACGCTCAAGGAGATTTGATGACGGGCGTCGTTCCCACGGACCCAGGGCGGCTCGGGCAGGTGGCCGGGCCGGTGACCGGGCCAGTGACCGGGCCGGTGACCGGGCCAGTGACCGGGCAGGTGGCCGGCAACGACCACACCACCATCGTGGTCTACGGCCTCGGCCCGGACATGACCGACCACCTCGACTGGGTGACGGCCCACCGCGACGGCCTGCGGGCCGGTCTGGCCGAGCACGGCGCGGTGCTGATCCGCGACCTGCCCGCCGACCTCGACCTGTTCGACCGGATCGTCCGGGTCGTCGGCGGTGAGCCGCTGCGCTACACCGAACGCTCCACCCCGCGCACGTCGGTCACCGAGTCCATCTACACCTCGACCGAGTACCCGGCCGACCAGCCGCTCCCGATGCACAACGAGAACTCGTACTCCGACACCTGGCCGGGGCACCTGTTCTTCTTCTGCGACACCGCCGCCGCCACGGGCGGGGCCACCCCGATCGCGAACAGCCGCGCGGTGTTCCGCGCAATCCCCGAGGGCGTACGGGAGAGGTTCGCGGCCGGCGTCGTCTACGCCAGGGCGTTCCGGGAGGGGCTCGGCCTGTCCTGGCAGGAGTCGTTCCAGACCGACGACCCCGCCGAGGTCGAGGACTACTGCGCGCGGCACGGCATAGCGTACGAATGGACCGAGGAGGGCCTGCGCACCCGGCACCACCGGCCCGCGCACCAGACCGAGCCGCTGACCGGTGAGCAGGTCTGGTTCAACCAGGCGAACCTGTTCCATGTCACCAGCCTGGACGAGGAGGTCCGCGAGGCCCTCCTGATGCTGTACGGCGAGGCCGACCTGCCCCGCAACGCGTACCTCGCCGACGGCTCCTCCATCGCCCCGGCGGACCTCGCCGCCGTCAAGGCCGCCTACGACGAGACCTCGTACGCGTTCCCGTGGCGGGAGGGTGATCTGATGATCATCAACAACATGCTGTGCGCGCACGGCCGGGAGCCGTACACCGGCGCCCGCCGGATCCTGGTCGCGATGACCGCCTGATCGGCTGCTCCGCCCGTCGAGGGTCTGGCCACCGATGATGGCGGTCAGACCCTCCCTGGAC
Source organism: Microtetraspora glauca (assembly GCF_040656155.1). NCBI lineage: Bacteria > Bacillati > Actinomycetota > Actinomycetes > Streptosporangiales > Streptosporangiaceae > Microtetraspora > Microtetraspora glauca. The sequence goes on along the minus strand of NZ_JBFALK010000019.1, from coordinate 16,443 downwards.
AGAGGGGGTGATGTCGTGGACCACCCCACGCACAAGGCCGTCTGCGGCATGGCGCCCCGGAGCCCGGTGAGACCCGTACGGCGCTGACTTGGCAGATGTCGCCATGTGCCCGGCCGCAGGACCGGCCCTATCGTCCGAGCTGTGGACGTACTCATTCGCAACGCATCGCTGCGCGGCCGCCCGGGCCGGTGGATGCTGGCCGCGGACGGCGGCCTGCTCACCGTCGTGGCGCCCGACGACCCGGAGACGACGAGCCCGCCCGAGGCGACGGTGGTCGACGCGGACGGGAACCTCGTGACCGAGCCGTTCGTGGACGCCCACCTGCACCTGTGCAAGGTCCACACCCTCGACCTGGCGGGCCAGGAGCCCCTCTCCGCCTACACCGCGGGGACGATGGGCGCGGCGATGGGCGCGATCGAGTCGGCGGCGGCCGTCAAGGTGCGCCAGACCGCCGATGCCGTGCTGGCCAGGGCCAGGTCGGCGATGTGGGAGTCGGTGCGCCAGGGCGTGCGCGTCGTACAGGCGTTCGCCGACGTCGATCCGGTCGCCGGGCTCACCGGGGTCGAGGCGCTGCTGGCCCTGCGCGAGGAGTTCCGCGGGCTGGTCGACCTCCTGGTGGTGGCCTTCCCCCAGGACGGCCTGCTGCGCGCGCCGGGCACCGAGGAACTGGTCGCCGAGGCGGTGCGGCTGGGCGTGAACGTGGTCGGCGGCATCCCCTGGATCGAGTTCACCGACGCCGACGCCGAGGTGCACGTCACCCGCATGGTGGAGTTGGCGCACCAGCACGGGCTGCGGGTTGCCATGCTGACCGACGACGCGGGCGATCCGTCGCTGCGTACCACCCAGATGCTGGCCACCGCGCTGGTGGAGCGCGGGATGACCGGCCGGGCCAGCGTGCAGCACGCCCGCGCGACGGCCCTCTATCCCGAGCCCTCCCTGCGTCGCCTCATCGGACTGTGCCGCGCGGCGGGACTGGGATTCGTCAGCGACCCGCACACCGGCCCGCTGCACCTGCCGGTCTTCACCCTCGCCGACGCCGACCTGCCGGTCGCGCTCGGCCAGGACGACATCGAGGACGCGTACTACCCCTTCGGCAGGCACAGCATGCCGGAGGTCGCCTTCCTGGCCGCCCATCTGCTGGACGCGCGAACCGATCCGGAACTGGAGCGGCTGTTCGACATGGTCACCGTGGACGCCGCGCGCGTCCTGGGCCGTCCGGCCCACCGGCTGGAGCCCGGCGCACCCGCCGATCTGGTCGTGCTGGACGGCCGGAGCGTACGCGAGGTCCTCGCCAGGCACTCACCGCCGGGTCACGTGATCACCGGCGGCCGGATCGTCGCCACCACGACCTCGGCCACGACGTTCCACGGCCGCGTCCCGGCGCTGTGAGGCTCCACCGCCCGCCGACCCTGGTCGTCATGACCGCCTGACCGGCGGTTCCCCCCGCCGAGGCGCGCCACACGCCGCGACCGCGCCCGGTACGGCCCGGCGTCCGGACGCCGGGGTCCCTGGCGGAGGGGACCCCGGCGTCCGGGCTCGTGAACGTCAGGCGCCGGCGGGATCGGCCTCGGAGAAGGTCATCACCGGAGGCTTGCGGGTGAAGAACCGGGTGAGTCCGGCGAGGTAGACCAGGCCGACGGCCATCCAGACGAGTCCGACCTGGAACGTCACCCCCTCCAGGCTCGTCCACAGCCAGACGGTCAGGGCGAAGCCCACCAGGGGCACCAGTCCGTACCGGAGCAGGTCACCCGCGGACCGCCGTCGCTCGTCGACGATGTAGCGCTTGATCACGGTGAGGTTCACCATCGAGAAGGCGATCAGCGCCCCGAAGTTGACCATCACCACCGCGTTGCCCAGGCTGATGAAGAGCGCGACGAGCGACACCGCGGACACCACGGCGACCGCGAAGACCGGCGACTTGAAGCGGGGGTGCAGCATGCTGAACGCGCGCTTCGGCAGCACGCCGTCCCGTCCCATGGAGTACAGGATGCGGGAGACGCTCGCCTGGGTGGTCATCGCCGATCCGAAGGCGCCGATCACGTAGATGCCCACGAAGATCGTCTGGAACGCGGCGCCGCCCAGCGCGGCCATGATGTCCACGCCCGCGGTGTCGGGGTTGACGAAGTCGTCGTAGCCGGGGTGCGCGAGGCTGCCCATCCAGGCGACCAGGACGAACAGCAGGCCGCCGATCAGCGTGGTGAGCATGATCGCCCGCGGGATGCTGCGGCGTGGCTCCTTCGCCTCCTCCGACAGCGTGGAGACGGCGTCGAAGCCGAGGAAGCTCAGCGCGAGGATCGCGGCGCCGGTGAAGACGCCGGTACCGGGCGTGAACGACTCGAAGGGCGCCGGGGAAGGGTGGCCCGACAGGTGCTTGAGGGACAGCGCGACGAAGATGAGGATCAGCACCACGGAGGCTCCGACGACCACGACGTTGACCCGGCTCATCACCTTGATGCCGAGGACGTTGAGTGTGAGCACCACGAGCAGGGCGGCCAGGGTGAAGGCCCACTGCGGCACGCCGGGGAACTGGTCGTGCAGGTAGATCCCGATGAGCAGAAAGTTGATCATCGGCAGGAAGAGGTAGTCGAGCATCAGCGTCCACCCGGTCATGAACCCGACGTGCCCGCCGAAGGTCTGCTGGGTGTAGGTGTAGGCCGATCCGGCGGCGGGGAACGCCCGCGCCATCCGGCCGTAGCTGAACGCCGTGAACAGCATGACCACGAGGGCGACCACGTACGCCGACGGCAGGTGCCCCTCGGTGATCTGGGCGACGGCGCCGTACGTCGTGAAGACGGCGACCGGGGCGAGGTAGGTCAGCCCGAACAGCGTCAGGCCCGGAACGCCCAGGACCCGCTTCAGTCCCGGGTCCGCGGCGGACTCTTTCATAGCGCGCTACTCCTGTCGGAAGGGGGGTGGATTCGCGTGCCGGCCATCCACGTGCCGCGGACGGCCGACCGGAGTGCGATGTCGTGCGGGTCCATCCGGCGTACGTCGGCGTCCAGCCAGACCAGGTCGGCGACCTTCCCGGGGGCGAGCACGCCGCGGTCCTCCTCGGCGAACGCCTGGTAGGCCACGCCGGCCGTGTACGCGGACAGGGCGTCGTCGAAGGTGAGGCGCTCCTCCGGCAGCCAGCCGCCGGCCGGTTCCCGCTCCGCGTTCTCGCGCGTCACCGCGACCGGCAACCCGGCCAGCGGGCGGTGGTCGCTCACCGGCCAGTCGCTGCCGAAGGCCACGCGGGCTCCGGCGCGGAGCAGCGAGCCGATGAGGTACTGCCGCCGGGCGCGTTCGGCGCCGATCCGGGGGAACGTCAGCTCGGTCATCGCGGCGTCGATGCGCGCCCACAGGGGCTGGAGGTTCGCGATCACACCGAGCTCGGCGAAACGCGGCAGGTCGGCCTCGTCCAGCACCTGGACGTGGGCGATGACCGGTCGCCGGTCCCGGGGTCCGTTGACCCGGATCACGTGCTCGACCGCGTCCAGGGCGGTCCGCACGCCGCCGTCGCCGATCGCGTGCAGGTGCGCCTGCAGGCCCATCGCGTCCACGGCGGTGAACGCCTCCAGCAGCTCCTCGTACGGCCAGATCGGCATGCCGCGCGCGCACGGGTCGTCGCTGTAGGGGTCGAGCAGCGACGCGGTGCGGTTCTCCAGGATGCCGTCCATGAAGAACTTGACCGTGTTCGCGGTGAGCCGGTCGTCGTGCAGCGCGCGCACCCGGTCACGGTCGGCCGCGAATTCGGCGAGCTGGTCGCGCCAGCGTGCCGGGTCGGCGCGCAAGCCGAGGTTCACCCGGGTCGCCAGCGCGCCCTGCCGGGCCGCCTCGATGTACGCCATTACGGAACGGTGTTCCACCCAGGCGTCCTGGATCCAGGTCACTCCGGCCGCCGCGTAGGACTCGGTGGCGAGGCGCAGCGCCCGCACCAGGTCACCGGTGGTGCGGGCGGGGGCGGCGCCGAGGACCGCGTCCACCGCGTCCCATTCGTACATCGTCCCGAGCAGCTCGCCGTCGGCGCGGCGGGCGTAGGTGCCGCGGGCCGTGTCCGGCGTCGAGGCGGAAAGACCGGCCCGCCGCATGGCCTCGGTGTTGCACCACACCGTGTGGTAGTCCCAGGCACGCAGGACGACGGGGCGGTCGGGTACGGCGGCGTCCAGCCAGCGGGCGTCGAACACGCCACCGGGGACCAGGGTGGAGTCGTAGCTGGCGCCGACGATCCACTCGGCATCCGGATGCGCGAGCGCGTACCGGCGGACCTCCTCGACGATCTCCTCCACGCTGCCGCATTCCCTGACGCGCGGGCCCATCGCCTCGAACCCCGCGTGGTCGGGGTGGCAGTGCCCGTCACCGAAGGCCGGGAGCAGCAACCCGCCCTCGAGATCGACGATCGCGTCGGCGGTCCGGGCGAGGGCCTCGGCCCCGACGGCCTCGATCCGGCCGTTCCGGGTGGTGAGTGCGGAGACGGTACTCCCGGTGCCGGTCCAGATGGTGCCGTTGTGGAAGAGGGTGCGAGTCATCGGCGTCCAAAAAGAATGTCGTTCGTTTTGTGCGGGAAGGATAAGTTGTCCGGAGGTGAAAGCGGAAGGGGTCGGCCGGGCGAAATGAGAAGACGGGTAGGCCGACCGGCCACACCGGTGCTGAGCAGGGAGATCATCGCGCGGGCCGCCCTCGGGCTCATCGACGACGCCGGGGCCGAAGGGTTCTCCCTGGCCGCGCTGGCGCAGCGGCTCGGGGTGCGCCCCTCCTCCTTCTACAACCATGTCACGGGGAAGGACGACATCCTCGCCGCGGTCCGCGAGCTGGTCTCCGACTCGATCGACGCCTCGATGTTCTCCCGGCTGCCCTGGGATGAGGCGATGGTCCAGTGGGCCCACGGATACCGCGCCGCCTTCGCCGCGCATCCGCCCGCCATATCGCTCCTGGCGACCCTTCCGATCACCGGCGCCCTGCGGACCCTGCGGATGTACGAGCAGGTGGTCGTCGGCCTGGAACGCGGCGGCTGGCCGGCCGAGATGATCATCCCCGTCATGGTCTCGGTCGAGTCGTTCATCCTCGGATCCGCGCTGGACATGGTGGCCCCGCCCGACATGTTCGACTCCGGGCCGCTCGCGGCGGAGGCGCCCTCGTTCGCCGCGACCGTACGCGCCCGCGACGACGCGGCGGCCGCGCGCCGGTGCCCGCCCGCCGACCTCTCCTTCGAGGTGGGCCTCGGCGCGATCGTCGACGGGCTGCGCCGGGTGCTGCCGACCCTGACCGGGTGACATCGCGCCCCAGACCACCCCTATGAAGAATCGAACGTTCTGGTATACGTTGACTTCAGATTCAGTCATGACTACCGACTCGTTCGATGTTTTCTAAGGCAGTGACCATGATCGACCGTGCTCATCTCGCCGACCTGCTCGACCGTGAGCGCCGCGCCTTCCGTGACCGCAACCCGCGCTCGGCCGCCGCGTACGAGCAGGCACGGGCCCACCTGTTCGGCGGCGTGCCGATGACCTGGATGAACAAGACCGCCGCCGGTTTCCCCCTCTACCTGGCGGAGGCCAGGGGTGCCCGGGTCACCGACTTGGACGGCCACTCCTACGTCGACCTCTGCCTGGGCGACACCGGCGCCATGGCGGGGCACTCGCCGCAGGCCACCGTGGACGCGGTCGCGGACCGCTTCGGGGGCCGTGGCGGCGCGACCGTGATGATGCCGACCGAGGACGCGACCTGGGTCGGCGCCGAGCTCGGCCGCCGCTTCGGCGTGCCGTACTGGAGCTTCTCGCTGACCGCGACCGACGCCAACCGCTGGGCGATCCGCCTGGCCCGGGCGATCACCGGCCGCCCCAAGATCCTGGTGAACAGCTACTGCTACCACGGCAGCGTCGACGAGGTCCTCCTCGTGGTCGGCCCGGACGGCGAGCAGGTCTCCCGCGAGGGCAACGTCGGCGCTCCCGTCGATCCGACCGTGACCTCCCGCGTGGTGGAGTTCAACGACCTTCCGTCCCTGGAGCGCGAGCTGGCCCACGGCGACGTCGCCGCGGTCCTCATGGAACCCGCTCTCACCAACATCGGCATCGTGCTGCCCGAGCCCGGCTACCTCGACGGCGTACGCGAGCTGACCAGGCGGTACGGCACGCTGCTCATCAACGACGAGACGCACACGTTCTCGGCCGGTCCCGGCGGTTGCACGGGGGCGTGGGGGCTCGACCCCGACATCGTGACGATCGGCAAGGCCGTCGGCGGCGGCATCCCCAGCGGCGGGTACGGGCTGTCCGCCGAGGTGGCGGCCCGGGTCGAGGGAATGAGCGGCCTCGACCTGGTCGACATGGGCGGAGTCGGCGGCACGCTCGCCGGCAACGCGCTCTCGGTCGCCGCCATGCGGGCCACTCTCGAGCACGTGCTCACCGACGACGCCTTCACCGCCATGACCGAGCTGGCGACCCGCTTCACCAAGGGGGTGCGGGAGGTCATCGACGAGCACGCGCTGCCCTGGTCGGTCACCCAGCTCGGCGCGCGCGCGGAGTACCGCTTCTCCGATCCGGCCCCGCGCGACGGCGGGGAGTCCAACGCGGCCGGCGACCCCGACCTCGACGACTACCTGCACGTCTACCTGGCCAACCGCGGCGTGCTGCTCACCCCGTTCCACAACATGGCGCTGATGTGCCCGGCGACCACCGAGGCCGACGTCGACCGGCACCACGAGGTGTTCGCGGCCGCCGTGGCCGAGCTGGCCGGATGAACCTCGACGAGATCGATCGGCTCGTGCTGCGCGAGCTGCAGCGGGACGGCCGGGTCTCCTACACCGCGCTGGCCGAGACGACCGGGCTCTCGGCCCCCGCCGTACGCCAGCGGGTGCAGCGGCTGCGGGACGAGGGCGTCGTCCAGATCGTCGGCGTGACCGACCCGATGGCGCTGGGCCTACCCGTCATGGCGCTGATCGGTGTGCGCGTCGAGAGCGACGTGCACACCGTCGCCGACCGGATCAGCGAGCTGTCCGGCGTGATCTACGTCGTGCTCACGTCCGGCTCGTTCGACATGTTCGTGGAGGTGGTGTGCAAGGAGCCCGCCGAACTGCTCGCCGTGCTCAACGACCACATCAAGCGGGTTCCGGGAGTCACCCGCGCCGAGGCGTTCACGTACTTCGGGATCCACACCCACCGGTTCGCCTGGCCCGGCACCTGAGCACCCGCGCGGTGGCGGGGTGGCGGGCGGCCCGGCCCGCGCCCCCCGCCCCCCTGCACCGCCGTGAGCCGGCGCGAACCGTTCGGCGGCCCCGGAGCGACAGAGGAACGACACGCTGTCGAGACACGGATTGCGGGCAGGGCGATGGACGAACACACGGTGCGGAACGGCCCGCGACCACCCGGCACGAGCGCCACCGGCCGCGCCGCGCTGGAGGTGACGCCATGAGCGCCGTCCCGCACGCCGTCCGGGGCACGTCGCGTCCCTCCGCCCTGCACGTGCTGGCGACCAACGAGGCCCGGCGCCTGCTGTGCCATCCGCTCAACCTGCTGGGTGTAGCCATGTGGTGCATCGCGGTCGGCACCGACGCCTGGGCGGGTCCTCGCCCCGCCTTCACCGCGCTCACCGCGCCGATGACGCTGTTTTGGGGCGTACCGGTCTTCTTCGCCGCGAATCTGGTCACCTCGTCCGCGCGCCGGGCCGGTACGGAGGAGCTGCTGGAGGGTCTCCCGCGCTGGCGGGAGGATCGGACCGGGGCTCTGTGCCTGGCGGCCCTCGCCCCGTTCTTCATGGGTGTCGCGGCGCAGGCGCTGCTGTCCTGTCTCTACCTGGTGACGGGCAACCAGCTGGAGCGGTTTCCGACCATCGCGGAGCTGGCGTGCGGGCCGCTCAACCTGCTGGGCGGGTGCCTGCTCGGGATCGCGGTGGCCCGGTGGACGCCCTGGCCGGGAGCACCGCTGCTCATCATGATCATCCTGGTGCGCGTCAACCAGTACGTGAACACCGCGGGCGCGGGGGACGGCCAGGAGACCGGCCCGTTCTACCTGCTGGGTTTCTACGCCGACTTCGCGCTCTGGGGGCCCCACCCCTACCTGGCGGCCATCGGCTTCAACCCGGGCTCTGTCGGCTGGCACGCGGTCTACCTGCTCGGACTGTGCCTGGGGGCGGGAGCGCTGGCGATGCTGGCCGACTCCTCCCGCCGGCGTCTGTGGCTGGCGGTGGGCGCGCTGGCCGTCGTGGTCGTCGCCTTCGCGGGAATCCGGGTGCTGCTGTGAAGGCGCCCGCGCCTCGATCCCTGTCGGCCGCAGGCGATCCACCGCCGCCGAGGTCCTCGCGAATCGGGCAGCTCCGGCAGCTCGCCCCATTGAGTGGACGTCTCGTGCGGTGGCAGCCCGCGGCGGTCGCCACGGTCCTCGTCGCGCTCGCGCTCGCCTGGCCGTACGACGTGGGGGCGTCGTGGACGGACGGCGTCTGGTGCCTGCGGGTGATCGCGGGCCTGGTCACCCTGGCCTGCGCCTTCGTGCTGGACGACCAGGCGGCAGACATCATCGCGCCCTCGCCCACGCCGCTCCGCGCGCGAACCCTGTTCCGGGTGGGGCTGGCCGCGGCCTGGGCGGTACCGGTCTGGAGTGTGTCCCTCCTCGTCGTGGCGCCGCGGATTCCCGACGTGTGGATGGGGTGGGCCAGCCTGGAGTTCGCGGCGCTGCTCGTCGCCGGGCTCGCGACGGCCGCCCTGGCGGCCCGCCGATACGGCCAGAGCGAGCCGGGAGCCGTGGCATCCGCCGCGATCGTCGGCGGCTGGCTGCTGATGCTGACCCTCCCCGGGCCGGTCTCCCTGTTCACCCTGCGGCCCGAGGCCTTGCTCTCCGCCCATCTGCGATGGACTCTGCTGCTCGGAGCGGGTCTGGCGGTCATGGCGACGATGTCCCGCGACCCCGCGCTCACGAGACGATGACGACGACCCGGGCGGTGCCCTACGCGGACGGCCCGGGCCACTCCCAGAGAGGGACTTCCCGCAGCGGGTGCAACTGGTCGTCGGTCTCGGCGTGGGAGTTCTGCACGGCCACCTGCGAGCCGAACTCCACGTGCGAACGCAGCGCCTCACGGAACGCCGGGTCGTCGGGCAGCCCGGCGCTGTCGGCGGCGGCCAGATACAGCTCGACGAACCGCTGCCGCTGCTCTTCGCTGATCTTCAGACCACGATGTGCCGCGATCAGCATGGGAAACCCGCCCATGTCCTGCGAGAAGACGTCGGGGCCGCCGAAGGATTCGGCGGTGAAGGCGGTGAGATGCGCGACGTGATGGGGGCGTCCGGCACCGAACAGCGGCTGAAGCAGCGGATCGGCCAGAAGACTGCTGTAGAAGATGTCGTTGAACCGGTGGAGACCTTCGTGTCCACCCGCGTGCTCGAACAGACTCACCATGCTTACAGCATTACATGCGAAATCGGCGCGCTGCCAGCTTTTGCGATTGCATTCACCGCCTTCGGTCCTTTATCAGGACATTGGGATTTCAGGCGTCACGGCCGTCGCCCGATGGCATCGATCCCGGCGAAATCGATCCCAGCGAAATCGATCTCGGTGACATCGAGATCCGGGAGTAACAGGTCGAACAGGATGCGCCAGAGCCGCGGTAGCGCTTCGACCCGCTGTCCCGTGGCGACGGCGATCAACCGGTCGCACAGGCGCCGGGTGATCGGGTCACCGCGACGCCGATCACGCAGGCTCCGCAGGGCGGCGAGGGCCACGCCGGTCCGACCTTCGGCGAGCAGGAACGCCGACGCGTAGCACCGAACGAGCACGTCCGCTCGCGGATCCTGGGCCACCCGTGTCAACGCGTCGAGTGCGGCCGGCTCCGCATCCGCCGCGATGGCCGCCACGCAGGCCGGCCGGACCAGCGTGCCGGCCGCCTCCCGGTTGCGAGCCATGCGCTCCAGCACGATCCGGACCTGCTCACCGCCGATCTCGGCAAGTGCGACCACCACCTTGAGTCCGTCGTAGAAGCGCGGCTTGCGCCGGAGGAGCAGCTCCACGAACCACGCGGCGTCCTTCTCGCCCTCCGCTCGGCTCCCCCGGACCGTCTGGCGCACAGCACGTCGCGGAGCAGCACGAGTCCGGCGGAGTCTCCACGCTCATGCAAGGTCTGCGCGATCGCCACGCGCAGCAGCCTGTCGGAGACCTGCGCGGCAAGCCGGGCGAGAGGCACCTCGTCGCCGTGTTCGAGCAGGGACGACGCCGCCTGGTAGCGGATGTGACCTCCCACACGCGGTTCGTCGAATATCGAGCGGAGCGCCGCGACCGCCGCAGCGGCGTCGTACGGCATCAGCGACCGGGCGGCTGTGATCCTCGCCTGGGAGTCGGCGCTCTGGGTCGCCACCGCTTCGAGCACAGCGACGCCGGTGGGATCGCCGGCGCGCAGGAGTGCCAGCCCGGTCGCGTGCCGGATGTGCGGACCGGCAGCCGGACTGGCGGCCAGTTCGCGGAGCGCCGCCGTACCCGTCGCGTCGCCCGCCTCGTGCAGTGCCCGGGCCGCGCAGTAGCGGGCGGAGAGGCCGTCAGCCTGGGTCACGACCTGCCGTAGCTCCGCCCGCGTGTGCGCATCGTCGCGTTCGATGAGAAGGCGTCCTGCCGCGACGCGGGTCCGCAGGCCCGTCCGCTCGTCGATCGCGAGCCGCCGCAGGACGTCGCGTCCCTCATCGATGCCGTCTTCCCACAGCTTCCGGGCGGCGCGGAAGCGCACCCACGATTCCTCCGCTGTTCCGGCCAGGTCCCGCAGGACCAGCCGGCCGCGGGCGTCCTCGTGTCCGGTGAGCAGGATGGCGGCCTCACACCGCAGCGTGGACCTGGTCGACGGGCTCTCCGCGAGCACCTCCAGACCTGTCAGCACCGGAGGCCGGGCACGCTGGGCCAGCACCCGCGCGGCCTCGAACCGTGCCCGCTGGTCCTCTCCATGGTCGGTCGCGATGTCGGTCAGGATCCGGGCCGCGACCGGGGCCGCGTGCTCCAGCAGCGCGGTGGCCGCCTGAACCCGGAGGAAGATCTGCTGGCGCGGGTCGTCGGCGAGCGCGGCGAGCGCCCGTTCGGGCACGTCGGGCAGCGGTGGCAGCAGATCGTCCAGGTCGAGCGCCCAGGAACGTATCTCCCAGTCACCGTCCACCTGCAGGATCTTCTGGATCCGGTGGGCGGCCCTGTCGTCGGCATGCGCCAGCAGCCGATCCGCGCACCAGCGCCGCACGGGATGGGTCCCGAGTTCGTCGGCGAGGCCGATCTCGGCCAGCAGCGCGCACGCGGTCTTCCTGTCCACGTCCACCAGGGCGTCGGCGACGATCGCCCTCGTCCAGTCGGGAACGTCCCGGTCGCGGGAGACCTCGGCCAGGCGCGCGACCAGCTCCGGCCGGGTCACCGCCAGGTCCGTGAGCACGTCCAGGCATTCCTCACCGCGTTCACCCGCCCGCACCCGGGAGAGCAGGGAGGTGACGACGGCCTCGGCCACCTCCGGCTTCACCCGGTACCCGTCGGCGATCACGCGGCCCGCCGCCACCAGGTCGGCGTCGGTTCCGTCCAGCAGACACGGGACGAACTCGTCCACGGGAGGGCCGGCCCTGCCGAGCACGAACAGGGCGAACTCTCGGCTCGCGGGGTCGCCGATCGCGCGCCGCCAGACGACCTCGTCGAACGGTTCGCTCCCGGCGGCGAGATACTCCGCGAGGCTCTGATGGGGGAAAACCACATCGGTCCCGTCCGCGACGAGCAGCGAGGTCGCCAGGAGCCGGTTGAGCACCGTGCTGGTGAGCACCGAACGTGTCATCCCGGCGATCGATTCGCTCGGGATCCACTCCGACGTCCACTCCACCGCCGCTTCGAGGAGGTGGCGTTCCGGAGTATGCACCCTGATCGCGGCGAGGTGCGCCAGCAGGCGGTCCTCGTGCTCCGTCCACGCCAGGGCGGCGGTGTCCGTGGGCCGGCGCCGGGCAGCGCGCAGCAGGGTGACGAACTCCTCGTAGAGCCGGGTGCGGTCGGCGGGCAGCCCCGCCGAAGGATCACGCTCGTACAGCAGGGCCGCCATGGTGACCAGCAGCGGCACCCGTGGCAGCGCGGACATCCCGCTCCGCCTGATGCCGGCCACGAATGTGCGGGCCGACTCCAGCGGCTCGGCACCCGCCCCCGCCACCGGCCGCGCCTCGAACCAACGCTGGGCGAACCGCCGCAGATCCGACGCGTCGAACAACCGGAGCCGCAGGTCCGCCGCGCCGGCCCGCACCAGTTCGGCCAGTTCACCCGGGGGAAGGGGCCGGGTCGTGATCAGGAAGCGGAACACATCCGACCGCTGCTCGGCGGACGTGCTCAAAGTGGTCAGCACCCGAGACCGCTCGTCCGGATCGGCGATCTCGTCCAGGCCGTCCACCAGGACCAGCCAGCGGGCTCCCTCCAGCGGCGGCCGGGTGAACATGTCCCGCGCCACCTCGTCTCCGTGCCTGGAGAAGTGATCGGCCAGCGCCGCCGCCAGGTCCCTGCCCACCAGTCGAGGGCGGGCAGGCGCAGCGCGACGGTCTCGCCGAACGGCGACTTCTTCCGGGACCCGCGCCGTGCCGCCTGCCACCAGTCGGAGGACGCGGCGGCGAGGTGCGCGGTGAGCGTGGACTTGCCGGCTCCCGGCTCCGCGACGATCACGGCGTGCCGGAACCGCGTGAGGATCTCCAGGGGGGTCATCGGTCCCCTGTCCCCCGGTACGGCCCGGCCGGCGTGCCCCACGCCCGCATCAGCCCGCTGCTGAACATAGAGCGTGGTGACCCGAGGAAGGTGCGAGCCCGTCAGGTGGTAGCGATGGCGCTCCGCCTCTCGCCGCTGCTCGGCCAGCAGGTGCCGTACGGCGGGGTTGAGCGTGACCGGTTCACGGCGCCGGACCCCGCCGTGGACGGCGGCCGTCGCCGCCACGAGAACGACCGCGGCGCCCAGTCGCCAGTCCGGCTCCCCTCGGGCCGTCGACGGTGCCGCCAGGACGAGTCCGGCCACACCGGCGGTCACGAACGCGGTCAGGGAGATCCGGCTCGTCCATCGGCGTGGGCGCCGGCCTCCTGTTCCCTCGGTCGCCGCTGGTTTCCGCAGGACCGTCGCCATGACCTGGACCAGCAGGGCGGTCACTCCGGCGACCGCCCCGACCAGGGATGCAATCTTGTCGCCGGTGTCCAGCCAGACGGGGGGCATGCCACGAAATGTACGGCAAGGAACGCGCGATGATCTCGATCACATCGACATCACCCGGCGCCGATTCGACGACGCCGGGGTCAGCGGCCGGGTCGCGAGCCGGCGACGAGGACCTCGTCAAGAACACGTATGAACCCGCGCCCCGGCCGTAGAAGTTCCGTAGCGATGATCACTTCCGCCGGGACCGTGCCCGAAAGTGGAGGCGCCGCGTCCGAGAGGAGAAGTGGTGCGACCCGGTCAGACCCCGCCCCCGACCCCTGCAGGTGATGATTCCCGGTACGGCGATCCCCCGGGTGGAGGATCCCACGAGTGCGATGACCGCCCCCGTGGGGAAGGCACCTGGCCCTGGGCTCCCGGAGGTCCGTTCACGCCACCATGCCCGGCCTCACCGCAGGAGGTGCTCATCGAGCAGGGGCGGCTACGGGAGATCCAGGCGGGTCTTCCCCGGGCCGCCGAACCGCTCGGAGACGTGATCAGCGCCATCGTCGGGCTTTCCGTCTCGGAGTCGACGTTCACCTCGTTCACGTACTCGCTGGCCCTCGCCTACAACGAGGTCGAGGCGTACACGCTGCAGGAGCTGAAGGGCAAGGTCGAGGACCTCGTCGTGATCACGGACAAGGTCGGCACCACGGCCGCCGTCTGGGCGGGCGCCGAGAGCGCCGCCACCATCAGGACGGTCTGATGCCGGCGGACCGGCGTGACGCGCGGGGACGGGCCCGCGATGTTTGACGGGGCCGCCGACGCCGCGAAGACGGCGCTGCAGGTGGGGACCGGGGCCGCGCTCACCCTCTCCGCCCTCGGCGTGTCGGCGGCGTGGCCGTTCGTCGCCAAGCTGTACGTGCACCAGTACGACCCGCGGCTGTTCTGGGACGCGGCGAAGGTCTGGCACGAGACCGCGAGCGGCGTCGCGGCCGCCAGGCGGCGAATCACCGACCTCCTCTCCGGGGTCTCCGGCTCCTCCGACGAGCGCTGGAAGAGCGAGGACGGGCGTGCCTTCCAGCGCCGGATGGACGCCTACCTCGACGAGCTGACGAGCATCGAGATCCGGGCCTGGGTCGTGACCCTCGTCCTCTTCACGGCGGCCGCGGCGACCTACGCCATGGTCCTGTTCGTGTGCCTCGTCGCGCTGACACTCGCGGCGGTCGCGGCCTGGGTCCTCCTCGCGAGCGTCTCCCCGATCAGCGCGGCCGAGGCGCGCGTCCTCGCCCTGCAGGTGCTGATCAAGATGATCGGCGGCTTCGTCACGGTGGAGTCCGGGCTCACCACCCTGCTCCACGCCTGTGCCGCGTTGCTCGGGAGCACCATCGCGGGCGACATCCTGGTCGAGACCGCCAAGGGCGACCACAGCGCGGTGGCTGATTTCGTCCAGGCGACCGTCTCGCAGGGCCCCCTGCTGATCTGGGGCACCGCGAACAGGCTCGAACGTGATCTCACCGCGCGCGGCATCGACGGCAGGTTTCCCGGCGAAGGGTTCCTGATGAACCGGTTCGGCCTACCCGCGGGGTCGCCCCTCCCGCCCGGCCTCTCCCAGGCGGCGGGCGCCAAGGGCGTCGCCGACGTCGCGAGAGGCCACCAGACGATCACGGGTCCGTACGTCCCCGCGCAGGAGGCGGACGGCTCCTACACCTATCCATGGGAGTGACGGATGGACGAGTTCACACGGGCACTGGGCTTCGACCCGGAGAAGTTCGCCCACGACGCGAACCGGCTCTTCGACCGAATGTCGGCGGCGCACCGGGAGGCCGGCGGCATCACCGTACGCGCCGAGTCCGATGACGGCAGAGTCGCGGTCGACTACGCGACCAGCTCGGGCGTCACACGGATCGACATCGACCCGCGCGCGATGCGGATGGGCTCGGACGAGCTCGCCGAGACGATCGTCGCTCTGATCCACCGGGCTCGCCACGATGCCGAGACCCGGGCGCGTGAGCGGGCGGCCGAGCATCTGGACCCGGCCAACTCGCTGATCGCCGATCGGCGGCTGCTCGGTGACCTGACCCGCGACGCGAGCAGGACGCTGGAGGAGAACCTCCGCGACGCCACCGAAATGATCGAGCGGCTCCGGGCGCTGATCCGCCCCTGAAGCCGCTGACGTCGCTGCGGTCGCTGACACCGTTGAGGTCGCTGACACCGTTGAGGTCGCTGAAGTTGCTGAAGTCGCTGAATCCCTGACGTTACTCAGGTCGTGTAGACCCTGACGCCGCTGAAGTTGGTCAGATCGCTGAAGTCGCTGATGCTTCTGACGCCGCTGATCCGCTGACGGCCGTAACACCATGACATCGTGACGCCGCTGGACACTGCGACGCTGCTGGACACCGCAAGGTGCGGGCCGCCTGTGACAGACGGCCCGCACCTCCTGTTCACCCCTTGTCCAGCGCCAGATTGAGCGCGAGAACGTTCACGGCGGGTTCTCCCATGAAGCCGAGCGCTCGCCCGGTCGTGTTGTCCGTGATGAGCCGCCTGACCCGCTCCAGCGGGATGCCCCGCTCCTTGGCGA
Source organism: Microtetraspora glauca (assembly GCF_040656155.1). Classification (NCBI taxonomy): domain Bacteria; kingdom Bacillati; phylum Actinomycetota; class Actinomycetes; order Streptosporangiales; family Streptosporangiaceae; genus Microtetraspora; species Microtetraspora glauca. Next base: position 804 of record NZ_JBFALK010000019.1, on the reverse strand, counting down.
CTCGGGGCGCCTGGAGCTCGGCGTACGCGACCGAGATGTGCGGGTCGAGACCGGAGCCGCTCGCGGTGACCGCGTCCGCCGGGACGACGGCCCGCGCCGCGCCTCGCACCGGGACGGTCCGGCCGGCGGCCAGGTCCTCGCCGGGCTTGGCGCACTCGACCGGCACGCCCTGGTAACCGGCGATGAACGGCTTCGCCGGACATGCCTGGTTGGCGCTGACCACCCGGGTCGGCGTGCCGACGGCCGGGAAGACCTTGAGAACCGCCCCGACCCCATCGCCCGTGCAGTACGGCCGGGCGCCGCTGACGCCTTCGAGCGCGCCCACGGCCACGCTGCGCGCGCAGACCAGCGTCAGGAGACGCTGCTTGCCTTCCTTGGCGGCGTCGTCGGCGCCGTTCGGGTCGGGCAGGACGTCAATGACGTCCTCGGGGCCGAGGTTGCTGGCGGAGCTGGCCAGCATGTCGTAACCGTCCCCGGCCGCGCTCGGGCGGCTCTGGAAGTACTTCTTGATCGGGTTGCCGTCCTTGTCGGTGAAGGACTGCCCGACGAGGGCGCTGCCGACGTCCGCGCCGTCCTTCTGGACGAGGGAGCCGTTGGCCTTGCCGTTGAGCACGGCCTGGGCGACGCCGGTGACCGCGAGCGGGTAGGCGGCTCCGAGAACCACGGTCAGCACGAGCAGCGCGCGAACCGCGGCGAGGTGCTGGCGGATCCAGCCTGGCAGACGTTCCATCATGACATCCCCGGAAGGAACTGGATGAACAGGTCGATGAGCTTGATCCCGATGAACGGCGCCACGATGCCGCC
>NZ_JBFALK010000018.1:206252-217704 GCF_040656155.1 Microtetraspora glauca | reverse complement strand
CAAACCGTCCCATTTCGGAACACTTGACCCGAACCCTGCAACCCGAGAGGAATCGCAGCCGCCCCGTCTCCGGGGCAACCCCTCTAACTTACCAGACCAGAGACGTTCTCGCGAACTAATCTTCAGAACCAGCGTGTTTCAAGGGAATATCGACGTTTCCCGCACTCGCCCATGCTTGATCACCGAAGAGATCGGAAGGGGTTGTGCCGGGCGTTGCCGACGGCAAAAGATTAGCAGTCATTCGGAGCACCCGAGTACGGATCGAGCAGGCCGCGATCCCCGCGCCCATCAAGTGGGCGCAAGCCGTACGAAACGAACCCCCGCGGCCCGCACGGGCCCGAACATAGACTCGGCCCGTGAGCAGCGAGATGCCACCTGTGGCGAAGAAGATTCCGGCCGCCCGCACCCATCACGGCGACATCGTGATCGACGAGTACGCGTGGCTGTTCAAGAAGGACGATGCGGACACCATCTCCTACCTGGAGGCCGAGAACGCCTACACGCAGCAGGTGACCGGCCACCTGAAGGACCTCGAGGAGACGGTCTTCCAGGAGATCAAGGCCCGCACCCTGGAGACCGACCTGTCGGTCCCGACGCGCAAGGGCGCCTGGTGGTACTACTCGCGCACCGAGGAGGGCAAGCAGTACGGCATCCACTGCCGGGTCGCGGCGGACGGGGACGATCCACCCGCGCTGACGGCCGGGGAGCCCCTTCCCGGCGAGCAGATCCTCCTGGACGGGAACGTTCTGGCCGGCGACAGTCCGTTCTTCGCACTCGGGACGAGTGCGGTCAGCCCCGACGGCACGATGCTGGCGTACTCCACGGACTTCTCCGGTGACGAGCGGTTCACGCTGAGGTTCAAGGACCTCGGTACCGGCGAGCTCCTCCCGGACGAGATTCCGGGCATCTTCTACGGCGGAACGTGGTCGGCCGACGGTTCGACGTTCTTCTACACCACGATCGACGAGGCGTGGCGCCCCTATCGGGTGCACCGCCACACGCTGGGATCCGAGGAGGACGTCCTCGTCTACCAGGAGGACGACGAGCGGTTCTGGGTCGGCATCGGACTGACGCGCAGCCAGCGATACCTCGTGCTCAGCGCGGGCAGCAAGATCACCAGTGAGGTCCGGGTGCTGGACGCCGCCGACCCGACCGGCGAGTTCACCGTCGTACGGCCGCGCCGCACCGGTGTCGAGTACGACCTCGACCACGCGGGCGACCACTTCCTGGTCCTGCACAACGACGACGCGCGGAACTTCGAGCTGGCCACCGCGCCGATCGACGACCCCGGGACGTGGACGCCGCTGATCGAGCATCGCGAGGACACCCGGCTGCTCGACGTGGACGCCTTCAAGGACCACATCGTCGTGCACTTCCGCCGCCAGGGGCTGACCGGCATCAGGATCCTGCCGGGCGGGGCGCGCGAGCCGTACGAGATCCCGTTCCCGGAGCCGCTCTACGAGGTGACACCGTCGGGGAACCCGGAGTTCGAGGCCACCCGGCTGCGGCTCGCCTACACCTCGATGGTCACTCCGCCGTCGGTGTACGACTACGACCTCGCGTCGGACGAGCTGATCCTCCTCAAGCGGAGGCCCGTGCTCGGCGGGTACGACCCCGAGGACTACGAGCAGTTCCGCGAGTGGGCGACCGCCGAGGACGGCACCCGGGTGCCCATCTCGATCGTGATGAGGAAGGGCACCGCCCGGCCCGCTCCCACCCTCCTGTACGGCTACGGCAGCTACGAGACGTCGATCGACCCGTACTTCTCGGTGGCCCGGCTGTCGCTCCTCGACCGGGGGTTCGTCTTCGCCGTGGCGCACGTCAGAGGCGGCGGCGAGATGGGCCGCGGCTGGTACGAGGACGGCAAGCTGACCAGGAAGAAGAACACCTTCACCGACTTCGTGGCCTGTGCCGGGCATCTCAAGGCCGCGGGCTGGTCCAGCGCGATCATCGCCCGGGGCGGTTCCGCGGGCGGCCTGCTCATGGGCGCGGTCGCCAACATCGCGCCGGAGGAGTTCGCCGGGATCGTCGCCGAGGTGCCGTTCGTGGACGCTCTGAACACGATCCTGGACCCGTCGATGCCGTTGACCGTCATCGAATGGGACGAGTGGGGCGATCCTCTGCACAATCCGGATGTCTATGCCTATATGAAGTCGTACTCGCCATACGAGAACATCGACGGCAGGCCGTACCCGCCGATCCTGGCGATCACCAGCCTGAACGACACCCGCGTGCTGTACCACGAGCCCGCGAAGTGGATCGCCAGGCTGCGTGCCACCGCCCAGGGTGGCCCGTTCCTGCTCAAGACCGAGATGGGCGCGGGCCACGGCGGCAGGAGCGGCCGCTATGACGCGTGGCGCGAGGAGGCCTTCGCGCTGTCCTGGATTCTCGACAGAGCTGGAGTGACGGAATGACCTACACCGCTGCCGACGATCGGTACGGCCCCATGCCGTACAACCGGACCGGGAGAAGCGGGTTGAAGCTGCCGGCGGTCTCTCTGGGGCTCTGGCACAACTTCGGGGACGACAAGCCGATCGACACCCAGCGCGCCATCCTGCGCCGGGCGTTCGACCGGGGCGTGACGCACTTCGACCTGGCCAACAACTACGGCCCACCGTACGGCTCGGCGGAGATCAACTTTGGTCGCCTCTTCCGCGAAGATTTCGCGAAATATCGGGACGAGCTGGTGATCTCGACGAAGGCGGGCTACGACATGTGGCCCGGCCCGTACGGCGAGTGGGGCTCGCGCAAGTACCTGCTGTCCAGCCTCGACCAGTCGCTCTCGCGCATGGGCCTGGACTACGTGGACATCTTCTACAGCCACAGGTTCGACCCCGAGACGCCGCTCGAAGAGACCATGGGGGCGCTGGACCACGCCGTGCGCTCCGGCAAGGCGCTCTACGCCGGGATCTCGTCGTACTCCCCCGAGAGGACGAAGGAGGCCGCGGACATCCTGCGGGCCATGGGGACGCCGCTGCTCATCCACCAGCCGTCGTACTCCATGCTCAACCGGTGGATCGAGGGCGGCCTGCTCGACACCCTCGAAGAGGAGGGCGTGGGCTGCATCGCGTTCTCCCCGCTGGCCCAGGGCATGCTGACCGACCGATACCTGGACGGCATCCCCCAGGGATCCCGGGCCGCCCAGGGCAAGTCCCTGGACCCCGGACTGCTGACTGACGAGACGCTGCGGCACATCCGCACGCTGCACGAGATCGCGCGCCGGCGCGGCCAGTCCCTCGCGCAGATGGCCCTGGCGTGGGCGCTCCGGGACCGGCGGGTGACCTCGGTCCTGATCGGCGCGAGCAGCGTCGCCCAGCTCGACGACAGCCTCGACGCGGTGAAGGGCCTCGACTTCACGCAGGACGAGCTGGACGCCATCGACAAGGACGCCGTTGAGGCCGGCATCAACCTCTGGGCCGCCTCCAGCGACGGCTGACCGGGCGCCCTCTGGCCGTACGGGTTCGTACGGCTAGAGGGCGTTGTGGCGTTGCAGCCAGGCGAAGGACGCCCAGCCGGGCAGGACGGGCAGCCAGAACGTCATCAGCCGGTACAGCAGCACAGCCGACAGGGCGACGGACCTGTCCATCCCGGCGACCGTCAGCCCCACGGAGAGCGCCGCCTCGACCGCCCCCAGACCACCCGGTGTGGGGGCGGCCGAGCCGATCGCGTTGGCCGTGAGGAAGACCACGGCGATCGCCGCGAAGCTCAGGTCACCGCCGAACGCCCGGACGCACGCGTACAGGCAGGCCACGAAGGCGATGGTGAGCAGAAGCGTTCCGCCGACCGCTTCGAAGATCTTGGACGGCGACTGGAGCACGTCCAGCAGCCGGGGCACCACACCGGAGAACATCGCACGCAGCCGTACGGTCACGAACCGGCGCAGCGGCCGGACGGCCAGCACGATCAGGCAGAGCACGGCGGTCGCGAGCAGCGCGATCAGCAGCCCGCGTGACGGGGTCAGAGAGGGCGCCGCCTGCGTGCCCGTGATGTATCCGAAGAACAGCAGCAGCATGAGGTGGAACATCAGGCCGATGAGCTGGGACGCGCCCACGCTCGCCACCGCCGGGCCGGAAGGGATGCCGCGTTTCTGCAGGTATCTGGTGTTGATCGCGACGCCGCCGACCGCGGCGGGCGCGACCAGCTTGACGAACGACGCGGCGAACTGCGCCAGGACCGTCGGCCCGAGCGGGAGATGCTCGGGGACGAACCCGCGCAACATGATCGCCGCGGCGACATAGCTCAGGCCGGCGCCGACCAGAGCCACGCCGCCCCAGGCCCAGTTGGCGCTGGTCACCACCGAGAACAGGTTCACCTGGCTGATCTGGGAGAGCAGGATGTACGCGGCGATGGCGCTCGCAATGATCGTCACCAGGGTCTTCGGCTGGAACCGTTCGAGCCGGACCTCGTCCACCTCGACCTGCGGCTTGAGCGCGACGATCTGCTCGCGGAGAGCGGGCAGGAGGTTCTTCTCCTTGCGCGCCGCGGCGCGGGTGCCGCGGCTGAGCGCGATCCGCTGCAACAGCGGCAGCGCCCCGGCGAGCGTGTCCGCGCCCAGCACGGCCGCCGCCGAGGCGACCGAGCGCTCCGGCCCCACGCGCAGGCCCAGGTAGGCCAGGAGTTGAGCGAGGTCGAGCCGGAGCAGCAGGTCACCGGCCGCGATCTCGCCGCTCCGCGCGTCGACCAGCAGCACCCGGCCGTCCTTGTCCACGTGGATGCTCTCGCCGGTGAGGTGCCGGTGCGCGAGCCGGTGCGCCTGGAGCAGCCGCACCTGCTCCCAGATCTGGGCGAGCAGCGCGTCGTCGATCTCGTCGTCGCTGAGCTCCTCCAGCGAGCGGCTTCCGACGTGCTCGTAGGCGAGGAGCGCCGCCTCCGTGCCCACCTCGCTGGTGCCGAGGAGGCGCGGCAGGTTCGCCCCGGCCGCCTGGGCGGCGTACGCCATCAGGGCCTCGCGCTCCAGCTCGGCCCGGAGCGAGCGGATGGCCCGTCGTCTCGTGTCGGGGTGCAGCCACACGCGCCGCCACAGCCGGTAGGCGATCCCGGCCACCTGCCGGTCACGGTCGAGGACGGTCACGTCGAGGTGGCTCTTGTCCGCGAGCCCCACGAGGTAACGGCGGCTGCCCGAGCTGTCGTCCTCGACCCGCCGCGCGCTCACCGGGACGAAGCCGAGGCGCCTCAGCGCGGCGACCACCGCGCTGCCCGGCGGCCGGGTGTTCGCGCTGCCGATGCCGTACAGGGTGCCGAAGCCGACGGCGAGGCCGACGAGATAGGTGACCATCACCCCGAGCGCGGTCACCCTGGTCGCGGTGAACAGGGCGAACACGTCGAGCACGATCGCCGCCGCCATCAGCGCGCGCCATCGGGGCCGGCGGGACATCCGTACGGCCGTGGCGTACGCGACGGCGGGGGTCAGCACGGTGTTGAGCGGCTCGACGTCCCTGCCGCCGGTCAGGAGCTGCTTGAGTTCGAGAGGGCCGGATCCGATCAGCCACTCGTCCAGCGAGTACGAGATCAGCAGGGCGAGGATGGCGGCGATCAGCCCCTGGGTGACGCGCATCCCGTCGCGGTGGAAGACCCGTTCGACGGCGAACGCCACCGGTACGACCAGCACGAAGATGCCGCCGAGCAGGCCCGATGCGGACGACAACACGTCGGGCGCGCGCCCGGTGCCCGCCTGGACGTCGGTCTCCAGGCCGTTGAGCGTGCGCTGCAGCGCCAGGGCGAGCAGCACCACCGCGACGAGCGCCACCAGGGTGAGCAGGAAGCGCAGGGCGTCGGACGGGCGGCGGATGCGCTGCGGCAGCAGGGGCTCGACGACGAGGACGACTCCGCGATCAGGAGTCTCCATCGTCGTGTTCTTCTCCTTTATGCCCCTCACCACCAGCGATTCTGTGCGATCTTCGCACTCAGTGTCCACAATCGATGCCATGCGACTTTCACTCGCCTCGGACAGCCTTGATGGCATAGCGTCACATATCGTGACCGAAGCGGAGCGGCGCGGCATTCAGTCACACTCTATGGAGCGTTGGCCCCAGGTGGCCGGGCGGATTGGGCGTGGTGCTGCTCCGAGGCCGCGCGGGACGTGGCGGCGGGCCGGGCGGACCAGGGCATCGTCTGCTGCTGGACCGGGACCGGGGCCTCGATCGCCGCGAACAAGGTACCGGGCGTACGCGCCGCGCTGTGCGTCGACGCGGCCACCGCGGCGGGCGCGCGCACCTGGAACGACGCCAACGTTCTCGCGCTGAGCCTCCGGCTGACCTCCCGCCAGATCCTGACCGAGATCCTCGACGCGTGGTTCTCCACGGGGCCGAGCACCGCCGAGGACGACCGAGCGAACGTCGACCGGCTGATAGATCTTGAGGGGGGCTCGTAAAGTTACCGCCATGGAATTGCGCGTTCTGGGTGCCTGCCCGCTCGACTGCCCCGACACGTGCTCGTGGGAGGTGACGGTCAGGGACGGCCAGGCGGTCGGCCTGCGAGGAAACCGTGATCATCCGTTCACACGGGGCGCACTCTGCGTGAAGGTCAACCGCTACCTGGAGCACACGCGAGCGGCCGACCGGATCCTGCACCCGATGAAGCGGGTGGGGCCCAAGGGTTCCGGCCGGTTCGAGCGGATCAGCTGGGACGAGGCGCTCCGAACGATCGCCGACCGGCTGACGGGCATCGTCGCCGAGCACGGCGGCGAAGCCATCTGGCCGTACCAGGGCACCGGCACGCTGGGGTTCATCCAGGGTGAGGGCGGCCTGGCCGGGCGGCGGTTCTGGAACGTCCTCGGCGCGTCCCAGCACGACCTGAACATCTGCTCACGCGCGGGGAACCTCGGCGTCACGTACGTCAACGGCACCCCCGGCGGCATGGACCCCGAGACGTTCGCGTTGTCCAAGCTGATCCTGCTGTGGGGCACCAACACCCTGACCAGCGGTCACCACATGTGGAAGTTCGTCCAGGACGCGAAGGCGAACGGCGCGCACGTCGTGGCGATCGACCCCATCAGGACCCGCACCGCCGACCAGGCCGACGAGCACCTGCCGATCCGGCCGGGGACGGACGGCGCCCTCGCCCTCGGGCTGCTCAACGTGGTCCTGGAAGAAGGGGCCGAAGATCGGGAGTACCTGGAGAACCACACCCTCGGCTGGGACGAGTTCAAGGCAGAGATCCAGAAATATCCTCCGAGCAGGGTGGCCGAGATCACCGGCCTGCCCGAGGCGGACATCCGGGCACTCGGCGTACGGCTCGCGCACACCAGGCCCACCGGCATCCGCGCGACGATGGGCATCCAGCGGCACGAGGGCGGAGGTGCCGCGATGCGCGCGATCGCCTGCATCCCCGGGGTGACGGGCGACTGGCGGCATCCGGGAGGCGGCGTGTCCTATTCCACGTCCGCGCACTTCCCGCTGCGCGTGGACCCGCGCGACGACCTGCTGGAGAAGCCGGTCCGCACGCTGACGATGACCCGACTGGCCGACGGCCTGGACGAGTCCGTGAAGTGCCTGTGGGTCTATGCCGCCAACCCGCTCGGCTCGACCTCCGACCAGAACCGCGTACGCGAGGCGATGCTGCGCGAGGACCTGTTCACGGTCGTGATGGAGCAGTTCCCGACCGACACCGTCGACTACGCCGACATCGTGCTGCCCGCGACCATGCAGACCGAGCACATGGACCTGCACGCGGGCTACGGCCACATGTACGTGATGTGGAACGAGCCCGCCGTCGAGGCCCCCGGCGAGTGCGTGTCCACGACGGAGACTTTCCGCCGGCTGGCCCGGCACATGGGCCTGACGGAGCCCTCGCTGTACGACTCCGACCTGGAGCTGGCCGAGCAGCTCCTCAGCGGGACGCCGGGCATCACGCTGGAGCGGCTGCGCAAGGAGGGCTGGGCGCGGCTCGCGGTCGACGACCCGTTCGTCCCCTTCACCGACGGCTTCCCCACGCCGTCCGGCAGGCTGGAGTTCGTCTCCGAGCGGGCCGAGGCCGACGGCCTCCCCAGGGTCGCGGGATACGTCCCCTCGCTCAGCGCCCGTACGGCGTCGGCGACGAAGCTGACGCTGATCACGCCTGCCTCGCACACCTTCCTCAACACGATCTTCAGCAACAACCCCGAGCTGCTCAGACGGTCCAAGGGACCGCGGGTCATGATCAATCCGGCGGACGCGGAGGCGCGCGGGCTCACCGACGGGCAGCTCGTCAGGGTGTTCAACGACAACGGGGAGTTCTCGGCGTACGCGGAGATCAGCGACCGGGTCAAGCCCGGTGTGGCCGCGGCGCCGAAGGGCCACTGGCCCAAGCTCAGTCCCGGCGGCTCGAACCCCAACTCCGTGGTGGACGAGCGCGACGCCGACATGGGCCGCGGCGCCGTGTACCACGACAACCTCGTCGACATCGCCCCGGCGCCGAAGGGGTCGCGTCCAGGCGATCCGAGCCAACGGCCCGTCTCCGAACGTTGACCGGATATCAGCGCCCAGATGGCGGCTCCTGACATCCCGATTTCCCCATCAAGGTTGGGTGCGGAGCCGCCAGATCCGAGCGGGAACCACGTCAGAGGCGGAGTTTGAAGCCCTCGTGGGAGGGGGTGAAGCCGAGCGAGGCGTAGAAGCGGTGCGCGTCATTCCGCGCCTTGTCGGTCGTGAGCTGGACGAGGCCGCAGCCGCGCTCGCGTGCCCGCTCGACGGCCCACTCCATCATCCGGCGCCCGATCCCCCGGTTCCGGTACGGCACGGCCACCCGGACCGCCTCGATCTGGGCCCGCTCCGCCCCTCGCCGTGACAGCCCCGGGATGAACGTGAGCTGGAACGTCCCGATCACCTGGCCGTCCTCCTCCGCCACGAGCAGCTCGTTGCGCGGATCGGCCTCGATGACCTCGAAGGCCGCCATGGGGTCGACTCCCTTGCCCGGCTCGCGGGCCGCGGCTATGGGGTCGTCGTCCAACATCGCCAGGATGGCCGGGACGTCGTCGCGCCGGGCCGTACGGAAGGAAACGGACATACGGCCGAGCCTAGCGGCGACGGAGGTAGGGCAGAGGGGCGGCTCAGGGTGCGCTCAGGGGCTTCCCCGATGCCACGGAGGCGTGCCGGATTGCAGCCTTGAGATATGAACGAACTGACTCGACGTGACGAGATGTCCCTGGCCGGCGCGGCTCTGCGCGGCGCGCCCTGGAAGGCCGCCGCGGTCTCGGGCGGAGCGGTCGCGGGCACCAGCTTCCTGATGGGCCTCGTCCTGCCGGGACCGCCCGACCTGACGTGGGCCCTGTGCCTCGGCATCAGCGTCTTCACGCTGGTGGCCGCCATCGGCGCGATCTCGAAGCCGGACCAGGGCGATCGGGTCACCCAGCAGGCGCGGCGCTGGTCACTGCGCCACCCGTGGCGCTTCGCGCTCTATCCGGGCGTCGGCACCGCGGTGCTGATGTATCCGGTGCAGCTCGTCATCGACAGGGAAGGCGTCTTCGGCGCGGCGTGGGACGCGCTCTGGGGTGGCGCGCTCGTGTACCTGGTCACCGGGCTGCTCGCGCTGACCATGCGCGGCCGGGCGCGGGGCAACGGCTGACGCCGGTCCTCGGGCGTCCTCTTCCGATGAGTGACGCCCTCGGGCACGGCGCCTCAGGCGTTGCGCTCCGCCTCGCTCCTGCAGACGCAGAACTCGTTACCCTCCGGGTCGAGCAGCGTGACCCAGCCGGTGCCGTCCGGGTTGCGGTGGTCCTCGTACGGCTTGGCGCCCAGCGCGACCAGACGCTCGACCTCCTGGTCCCGGGTCGCCCCATCCGTACCGGTCACGTCGAAGTGGAGTCGATTCTTGATCGTCTTGTCTTCGGGGACCTGGATGAAGAGCACGTGGGGAGGCCCGTCCGGCCGGTCGAGCATGACCTCGTCGTCACCGGGCTCGGAATCGACCAGCGGCCAGCCGAGCGCCTCGCTCCACCACTGGGCGAGCTCGTACGGCCGGGCGCTGTCGACGGTCATCGTGTGGATCTCAATCATGTCGCCCAGCCAAGCGCGACACCGCCAAAGCTGTCAAGCCGGTTAACCGCTGGCGAGGCGGGAACACGCCCCGGAGGGTTCCGGCGGGCGGGGAGAACTGGCCGGGCTCGCGGGGCCGGAAGAGCCGCCGCGCGACGGAGCCGGGTCAGTGCGCGGCGCCGCCCGCGAGGTTGAGGCCGATGACCCCGATGAGGATGAACACGATCGAGACGATCTTCAGGAGGGACGCGTTGTCCCCCAGCAGGGCGATTCCCAGGATCGCGGTGCCGATCGCGCCGATCCCGGTCCAGACGGCGTAGGCCGTACCGACCTCGAGGCTCTTGAGCGCGAACGACAGCAGCCCGAAGCTGAGGATGGAGAAGACGAAGAATCCGCCCGACCACCACGCGTGCGAGAAACCGTCGCTCATCTTGAGCGAGTACGCCATGGCGACCTCGAACAGGCCGGCGACGATGAGCAGGATCCAGGCCATGGTTCCCCCTTGGGACGAGACGTGACTTCCTGGTGACAGGGAGTGCGTCGTCTTCGCTTTCCGGGTACGGCGCGTCTCGTCCGGGATGGCCATAAGGCCCATCAGGGGAGAACGTAACATATCTCCGCTTATTTCCCGGTATCCCACCAGATTGTGACGAATCGGCGTGGCGGAAGCGGCCACAGGCCGAATTCCTCGACCACTCTCGCCACCTCCGGAGCCCGCGCCGGGTCCAGGCAGAGCCGACGGCAGGCACCCGCGGACATCTCCTCGATCGACTCGAAGGGCGCGTCCGGCGCCGTGTGCGCCTCCGACTCCGCCACGAAGCCCATCTCCCTGACAATGGACAAAACGTCGTCCGACGTCGGGCGATCCGGCCTGGTCAGGCCGTGAAAGTGTTCCCAGAGCGGGTTCAGCCAGCTCATCGGGTGGACCAGAGGCAGTTCGAGCACCACCCTGCGGCGCGCGTGCGCGTCCAACGCGGCCAGGAAGGGCACCAGATCGGGCACGTTGAAGACGACATGCGCGCAGACGACCACGTCCGCCGCGGGTGTGCGCTCCGCCACGTCGGGCCAGCGGCCCTCGACCAACCGGATCGTCCCGCATCCGACCTCGCGCCCGCGCTTCGCCAGCGCGTCCAGCATGGCCCGGTTCTCGTCCACGGCGATCAGCGTCGCCGGGCGCAGCGGAAGGCTCCCCGCGCCGGTCCCCGCGCCGACGTCGAGGACGGATCCCTCCTCGGGCAGCGCCTCACGCGCCCGCTCGTAGGTCGGCCCCTGAGGAGCGGCGAGCAGCGTGTCCGTCCTCCTCGCGAAGCGCGCGACGTGATGGGTCCACGGGCTGGCCGGCGCCTTCGCCACGATCTCGTCCGGGATGCCCCAGGAGGTCAGGTCGGCCCGCCAGCGGGCCGCTCGCTCGTCAAGGCTCACAGCTCCCCACAGTACTTGTCGCGCTCTGTGTCCATTGGCGCTCGCTGCGCTCACGCGGGCTCGGGGCGCCCTTGAGACGA